>JAQYVQ010000225.1 GCA_030145435.1 Syntrophobacteria bacterium
AGCCGGTTCAGGACCGAGTTCTCCCCGTCCGCGATGGTCATGGGCCGGATGTCCCGCCAGAGCTTCTCGATAAAGTACTCTTTGGTGACTCCGTTTGCCCCGTGGATCTGTACGCCTTCGCTGACTACCTCCATGGCCGTCTCGGTGCAATAGGTCTTCACCGCGTAGGCATACTCCGACAAAGGGGGGTAGGCTCTCGCGTTCACTTCCCAGACGGCTCGGGTCATGGCCCGAAGCGCCTCGACCTTAGCGAACATCCGGTGGAGGCGGACCTTCATAGAATAGTGGTCGATCAGGGGCTTTCCCCCCTGAACCCTCTCCTTTGCGTATGCCAGGGACTCTTCGAAGGCGGCCCGGGCAAGGCCGAGGGCAACGACACCGACGGAGGTGTTCCCGAAACCGAGGTTGTTGATGACCCAATCGCTGTAATTGTCCGGGTCA
Organism: Syntrophobacteria bacterium; assembly: GCA_030145435.1. Lineage (GTDB taxonomy): Bacteria > Desulfobacterota > DSWW01 > DSWW01 > DSWW01 > S015-6. Next base: position 442 of record JAQYVQ010000225.1, read on the forward strand.
GCAAACATCCACCGTTTCGGAATCCGCACGTTGTCGAAGAAGAGCTCCCCCTGGGGCAGGTCCCGGGCACCGAGCTTTTCCAGGGCCTTCCCTCTGCTGATACCGGGTAGGTTCAGTGGGAGGATGCAGACCCCTCCTCCGGCCGGGCCCTTTGTGGCGTCGATGTGTACGTTGACCATGGAGTGGGTCGCTGTCGGGCCGCATGAAACCCAGGCGGACTTCTGGCCGTTCAGGATCCACTCGTCACCGTCTGCCTTTGCGCTGAGCTGCATTTTGATTTTCGGGTCGGACCAGAAATCTGCGTGCACGTTCAATGTGTCCGAGCCGTGATCCGGTTCGGTGATCGCCCAGGATCCGGTGATGCTAGCGTCCGTGCACTGGCAGAAGGGTACCACGAACTCCCCGATGAGCTCTTCGTTCATGGTGTGCAGGATTTTCACGTAGGGCCACGCGGCCAGCAGCAGGACCGCCCCGAGACCTGCGCTTCCCCAGAAGAGCTCTTCCATCAGGATGTGGCTCTGCAAAGGTGTGAATCCAAGACCACCCACCTCCACGGGAAAGGCCCCTTTGTGGTAGCCGAGCTCGTAGGCCTGTTTCAGGAACCCCCAGATCGGGGAGTTCGGTGCAACCGCATCGTCAGCGGACATGCGGTCCAGCTCGATACCCATGGGCCGCATCACCTCCTTGGCGAACTTGTGCGCCGCTTCCCGGATCGCCTTGTCTTCATCGTTCAGGTTCAGATTCAGGTCAAAATACGTCATCGTCCAACCTCCTTCGTTGATGATCTTGAGGGACTCGATTGTATCATACACTACCGCATGATTCTTATAGCGAACAATCCATTCAAGCGGAATCCCCGGAACCGGGGAAATCATTCTACCCATATTTAGGGATTGCGGGTCTGCACCCAAATCGATAAGATGCAGGGGCTTACAGGAGTCGTCATTCGATCATCAATCTTCAACGCCGGAGGGTAACCATGGAAAGGTTCGATCAACTCAGGGGTGAGGAGTACATCAACGAATGGCCTCGCTACTCACCGCAAGACCTGAGGAGGAGAGAGGCCACCTTGATTGCTGCAAAACTCGCCGTGGGGGCAGCCATGACCGCGCCTGTCGCGGGCGGGGTCCCGCAGGCGGAAGCCCATCTCGTTTACGGCCAGGAGGAGATGGAAAAGGTGGCCCGGAAGATGGAGGAGCTGGCCCATACGAACAAGAAATGGCAGAGACAGTTCCTGAACGAAGCGGTCATGATCCGGGAAACGGATGTCATCGTCTTCCTGGGCGACTACCGGGCCCATGAGACCCCACTCGATGCGAACTGTGGTTTGTGCGGGGGTGCCGAAGGGTGCGCGTACTTCTACACACGGCGGGAGACGAGCAAAGGGCTCGTGGACGTCACGGACAGACAAAGCGAGACGCCGATCAAGGGACCCTTGTGCGGTGCCAGGGTAGATGACCTGGGCTACGTGATGGGCTCGGCGATCTGGATGGCCCAGACCCTGCTCGTCGATGCGAGGCCCTTCATGAGCGTGGGCCTGGCAGGCCAGAAGCTCGGGTACTGCCCGAATTCCGGGATCGTCGTCGGGATCCCGATGGCCACCCTGTCCAAGAGCCCCTATCAGGACGTACCGGTCGACTACCATCTCGTGAACATGGCCAAGATGGTCGACAACACCCGGAAGAACTACGTCGTGATCCGGCAGACAGGCTCCGGCATCCACTTCGACTACCGCAAGCAGTTCCCCAAGGTGAAGAAGGAGGAATAAGATGGCCAGAATAGACGGAAAAGAGGCGGCCCTGGACGCAATGATGGACGTGGCCAGACTGGCCGTTGCCGCGGCGTACCGGACGCCCCAATTGACGGGAAGGCTGGAGTTGCAGACCGAGATCGTAACGGGGAAGGACATCGCGCCTATCGTAGACGTGTTCGAGGCGGTCCATCCGATCTCACCGGTCATGTATTTCGACTACCAGACCCTCAAGTATTATCTCGATCGGGGAGTCGAGATCCCGATCATTCTGCTGGGCGCAGATCTGACCTTCGCGGAAATGGGCTGGGACTGCGGTGCCTGCGGGCACGCGACGTGCGGGAAATTCAATGCCTACGCGAAGAAGAACAAGAGCCGATCCTTGCTGTGGGGGGGGCCGAGCTGCAACTGGAAGCTCCTCGACTTTGGGGCTGCCTGCGATTTTGCCTGTGCGGCGCTCAATCAGTACCGAATCGATGCTCGCGCCATGGGCACGGTAGGCGGCGCTGCAGCGACCGCCGGCTTTCTGCCGGACTGCACCGCGCACATCGGGATTCCGATCGGGCCTCCGGGGGACTTCAAATGGTTCAGCCGGGCGACCAATCTCGACACGGCCGACTACGAGATGCACCGCGAGTGGACGCTGAGGACCTCGCCCACGAACTGGCAGACCTTTCCGGGGAGCACCAAGCCCTCTATCAAGACGAAGGACGACTGGTGGAGTAATCCCGAGTTCGTGAAGTGGGAGCCTTTCTCAGCCGAAGAACAGAAATTTGTCGAAGCAACCATTGCGAAGGTAGGCGAGGTTGCCATGAAGCACGTGCCCGAGGTTTCCGGCTGGTATAAGAAGAAGGGAAAGAAGTAGGTACACGGTAGACCACAGAGACGATTCGGCCGGGGGCGGGTGACGCCCCCGGTCTCTGCCCGACCGTGCGCGCCTTCAGCGAATCCACAAAGGTGGAATGGCAGCGCTGGAGCCTCTGAGCCTGGCCTGAAGCAGGAGAAGTGACGATCGCAGGGGATGGACGGGAAGCATTCGAAGGGGTGAAACCTTCATCCATTTCGTGAGGCAGGTGATCGTCTCGGTCAGGTTGTTGCAGCCATTGGAAAAGGCGAGTGAAGCGGGAGCACGTGTGCCCCGAAGCCTTTCCCCCACCTCGTTGACGGCACATTTCCCGACGACCAGGACCCTTTCCTGAAGTCCCTCAAGGCGCCCTGGGTCCCAGCCCTTGCCCATGACAATGGAGAAGCCCCCCCTGCCCTGAAAATCGAGAGAGAAGACCTGAAGGCAGGCCATCACATTGGATGCACAGCCCTCTTTACAGCAGAGTTCCTCCCCCTTATGCACGTCCACATCCTCGGGGAATAGGGGAATAAGTTCCCAGGACAACGACTTCCTGTGTCGGCTTAGATCACCGATGATCTCGATCTGATCCAGATCGGCCATTCCAACACCTCGAGCATGGGCGAGTTGAATATGTTCGACATCTCTCCACGCAAACCCCATGAGATTACACCCCACCGCATCGACGCTCACGACATCGTCACCGCCAATGATCAGGCCATAGGGAACCAGGATCCTGTCCAGGAGCCTCTGGGAGGGGTAGTGACCGTGCTGCGTTGCCTCTCTCGCGTCGATCAACGTAAAGTCGGGCCGGAGACACTCCAGGATATCCACGAGTTTCCTGGGCAGGAGATGGTTGTGGTCGGCGATTCGGTCCTTCTGCGCCACGAGTCCCCACTGGTTCTTGATCCCCAGGGTCACCGTGGTCATGCAATGGGTCTTGAACTTGGGTACGTTGATGTATGCGACGGACGAACGATTTCGAATGAGCTTCTCCACGATGAACCGTGGTAGGCCGATTTCCTTTTGATCATAGGGAATCGCGCCCGCCGCCGCGTCAGACGGTGGCAGGGAGAGGATTTCCTCAGGCCCCTCATCCAAAAAGACCACCTGCGCGCCTGCCTTTCGAGCCGCCCGGGTGATTCCTGTGGCGTGGAAGACGAGCCGAGTGAAGTTCCCCTGGGTGCAGTTGTCCATCACGTAGACGTGGCGGGCACCTTCCCGGATCAAGTACCGAACGAGGGCCTCCACAAAATCGGGTGGTGTGTAACAATGCGGTTTTGATTCGACCGCATTGATCTTTACGAATACCTCTTCCCGGCCTTGGAGCATCTGTTTCCCGCCACCAAAGGGCTCGAAGACTCTGGCGATATCCTCGACCAGATTCGTTCCGACCTCTGCAACATGAACCCTGCTCATGCGTCGACCCCTCCTCGATCCTTCAGGGATCCGGCCAGGCGGAGTGCCTCGTCTCGGTTCTTGACCTCTCCTTCCACCCGAGCCTCCTCGAGGAGGCGCAGCAACCGCCCCACTTCCGGGCCGGGAGGAATCCCCAGGGCATCCATCAGGTCCTTGCCTGTGACGAGGTTCTTTCCACCGATCGATGCGGCATCTCGTCGGAAGTAGAGTTCCAGGAGGGAATCCAGCAACCGGAAGAAGGTCTCCTGCCGGTCTCCCGTTGCGGAAGGCCCGCCCGTGGCAAGAAAATCTGCGAGTGAAACGAGGAGCATACCCGGGACGTCGTCCCCGAGCCTTCTCAAGAAGCGGATCTTTGCCCTTTCGGTCAGGTGATCCGTCTCCATGGCCCTCATCATCTGAACCGGGCCCATGTGATACCGGACCCATCTTCTTGTCCGTTCCTCTTCGTGGCGGCTCGTGCGAAGCCTTCTCATCGCGTTGGCAACGATATCCGCCCCCCTTGCCGCGTGTCCGTAGAAGTGGGGCTCGCCTTCCGCATCGACCTTGTACGTTCCCGGCTTTCCGATGTCGTGGAAGAGAACCGCAGCCTTGAGCAGAGGAAGCACATCCTCCGGCTTGTCGAGCCACTCCTTCAACTCCCGGTCCCACGGGGCCAGCTGCACGAGACCTTTCCGGCAGCCCTCTTCCAGGATCCGGTATGCCTCGAGCGTATGGTTCCATGCATCCAGGTGATGGAATTTGCCCTGTTTGAGGCCCTTCAAGCCTTGAATCTCGGGAAAAACGGTTGTGAGAAGCCCCGTTTCATCCATCTGTAGAATCCACGCAAGGCTGTCGGGACAAGCGAATATCTTGAACAGCTCGTCCCTTGTCCTTTCGGCAGCGACGGAGAGGATCCCATCTCGTGATGTGTGAATCGCGTCGAAGGTGAGACGCTCGATCTGAAACCCGAGCGTGCAGGCCAGGCGGAATGCCCTGACGAGACGCAGCGGGTCTTCACGGAGGCGTGCCGGATGGACCATGCGGATGAGCCTTGCTCGAAGGTCCCTCATCCCGCCCGTGGGATCCTCCCAGGCGGATGTCGCGGCATCCCCGTCCGGTCCGATCCTCATGGCCATGGCATTGCACGTGAAGTCGCGCTGCCAAAGGTCCTCCTCGATGCCCTCTCCGCGCATGGAGGCGAAGTCGAACCGGACGGAATCCTGACCGTCGCCCGTGGGAGACCATATGAGCCGCGCAACGCCCCATTCTTCATCCAGCAAAACGAATCGAGCATCCAGGGCGGCTGCAATGCGCTTTGCCACGGTGCGGGCCTCACCGGGGACGACAAAGTCGAAATCCCTTGTCTCCCGTCCCATCCATCCGTCTCGGAGGGCTCCCCCCACGAGATAAAGCGAGGGGGAGGAGGCCTCTGCCAGGGCTGATCTGAGCCTTGTCACAACCGGATCCTCGAGAATCCGGTCCGTGGCCTGTCGTATTCGCTGATTGTCCATGGATGTTTCCAGCTCTTAGCTAGCAGCTATCTAACGACCAACCCCTTCTCCCGGAACACACTCGATTCGGATACGCTGTTCTTCTTCCTCGCAGAAGAAGCGGACGTTCAAGAACCTTTGTATCACCCACATATTGGTGTGCATATGCCGGGTCAAGTAAGGCACGCTTATGACGGAGGGTGCCCGGCTCAGGGCCATGTACGGAAGGATCTGATCGCCCATCCACGGGTCGATCGCTGCCCGGGTGTGGTACGTCCTCAGCAACATCTCCACGGCCTGGTCTGCAACCTGCTCCGGCGGCTGCTTCGTCGTGCCCAGAGAGGACGCGCCCACGACAGAGTCGTTCGTCGTCGCCCAGACCAGAACCCCGGACCCCGCTGAATCGGTCGGGCCGTATTCCAAACGGACTTTGGACGGGATGTGGAGGAAGTCGGTAAGGCCATAGGCCGCTTGTCTTCTCTGCCTTTCGGCCACTTTTCCCGCAGACAGCCCGGAGGAGGCGTGCGAGACACCGTAGGACCCGGTGGTATCGGTTGCCACAGGCAGGTGAAGGGCCTCGAGCAGTTCTCCTTGCGGGGGCGGCTCGATCTCGACTTGGACGAAGCCTCCGCCCTTCGGGAAATAGCCTCTTCTCACGATGCGCAGGTTTGCCCGATAGCCCATCTGCGCCAGCAGGGCAAGCTTGATATTCTTGATGTAATCGCAACTTGGGGCACTCGGGATGTCCGTTCCGCCTCGCACGAGCACCTTCCAAGGCCCGGACAGCCCGATCCCGGCCAGTAGAAGAGACTGGAGGACGAGACCGATCGACCCTGCAGTTCCTGTGTCGAGTTCGAGTTCGACGGGCCTCAACGTACCGGGAGAAAAGATGACTTCGGTCGCACCGACTTTCAAACGGCTCGTCTTCGCATCGCACAGGCGGGCCAGGCCCTTCAATGCTGTGCAGTGCTGTGCCCGGAGGCCGGGTCGGCTGCGGCGTGCGCGAACATGGGATATCCGGCAGGAGACCCCTGTGAGCGCGGAAAGAGCACAGGCGGTCCGAACGATCTGCCCTCCCCCTTCTCCCTGGGACCCGTCCAGTTCAACGCGTCCGTCTGCGATCCGAATCCTCTGTGCCGGTACGTACACAGTCCCCCCTGTGCGTGCGTCTTCTCTACGTTACGAATCGTCCTGTGCGAAAAAAAAAGATCGCGGCCGCGATCTTTTTCTTTTCGTCGGTTTGTGGTGGCGGTGCAGGGATTTGAACCCCGGACGCTGCGGATATGAGCCGCATGCTCTGACCAACTGAGCTACACCGCCAAAAACTTGTCTCATCTACCCTGATTCGTGCCGAACGCAAATAAATACCAGAATATCAACAAGATAGCAACTGATCGGTCCGCTTTGGTCCGCTTTTGTTCGCTCGTGTTCCTGCCTACGGACAACACCCCACATAGGAGCCCTCACAGGACTCGACGATCGAGCCGTCGTGTCTCGCCCCTGTAAGCTTGGTTGCCTCATACTCGTAGAGGGACACCCGTTCACCGATCACGGTCACGTCGTATTTCTTGCCGGCCTTGATGTCATACGTCAGGGAGCATCGAAGGGGCACTCTCAATAGATACCCTTCTGCAAAATCCGGGGGGGCGTCCGTTTCTCCGATCCACTGCACATCGAAGGTGTGGTTTCCGGCCGGAATCCTGACGCTCTTCTTCGGCTTTTCCATGTCTCCAATCGTCAGCTTCATCGGGAATCCGGGACCGATCGGACCCCGCAGGATGGCCGTTGCCTCCTTGTCGATCGACGAATCATCGTACATGTTCGAATAACAGCCCGCTGCCAGAATGAGAGCAAAGGAAAGGAAAACAGCCGGACTCGTTCGAGCCGCTCGTTCCAATCTCGCCTGCATCATTCGTCCTCCCATGTTCCAAGTTGCTATTCGATTTCCTTCCGCCCGCATGCCTCGGTTCCACCGGCCTCCCTGCAGGAGGCCCACCGCATCTGCAACAGCACCGGTGGGTATGTCCGTGGTCTTTCCTGCATAGAGGTTATCGTAATCGGGGGGGCTACTCAAGGGCTTTTTGCCCCACCAGCAGGGTGTCGAAAAATACCAGCTGTAGGAGGCTGTTGAGAAATGGTCATATGCAAGGCGCACGAAATCCTGAGGAATGAGGCAGGACTTTTGTCCGCCGAAGTGACGAAGGATGAGTGCAACGCCGCAGATGGCCGTTTCTCAACAGCCTCCTAGTAGCCGAGTGCCTCTCCAATCAAGATCACGGTGATGTCGGTGAGCATGGGTCTTCGGTGGAGAATCAGGGTGGCCCTGCAGATTCGGTTCGGGTCGTGACAGTCCACGCAACCCTTTCCCTTCGTGCAGGGAAGGTCCATATTCAGGCTCTTGGCCCGCATCGGTGCAGCCACCTCCTTGATTCTTTCAAAGGCGGCGTGAAGGTCCGGGACGATCTTCTGGGTGCCTACCAGGAGGAAGACCTTTGCGGGGCCGAAGGTCATGGCAGAGGTTCGGTTGCCGATCCCATCGCGGCTGACCAACTCGCCTTTTTCGGTGAGCGCGTTGACGCTGCTGAGAAAGACATCACACACGAGTTGATCCTTCCGGACCTGGAGGGTTTCCTCGAAGGTGAGAGATTCGTCCCAGTGATCGAGGAGGAGGGCTCCTTTCTTCTTGAGGCCCTCCACGAGATTCATCTCCCGGAGGGTGGAAGAGCCGCCCAAGCCCACACGCAAGCCCGGCTGAATCGAATCGAGGACGAACTGTTTGGCCTCTTCCGCCTTGGGGAAGAAATGGGCCAGGAATTCGTTCTTCTTGAGTGCCTTCAGGGTGCGGGCAACCGGGTCGTTCGTTGTGTCGGTGTTTCCATCGGTCACGGCTCAGCCTCATCTTGCTCGGGTGTGGTTTATCCGGTTTAAACAGAGTCAAAGATCTTGCGGGCAAACTCCTCGTCCTGAAAAAAGGCCTTGGTGATCCGATAAGGATTCGCATCCTCCTGCTCTACCTCCTTCAGGTAGGTCCGGAACCGTTCGTCCTCCCTTGCCAGCACTTCCACCTTCTTGACAAACCGGTGGCCGAGAATCTCCATGAATTGCCGACGTCGGATCTTTGCTCTTCGTTCCCCCTTGCTCGTATGCGTCGCAAGGTGGTCACGGTGATTGTTCAGCTCTTCGTAGATCTCATCCACGCCTTGATCCTGGTTCGCCTGACTGAGCAGAACCGGCACCTTCCAGTCGGACGCGCCGCAGTCGTTCAGTTCCACCATGCCCTTCAGGCCAGAGGCCATCTTGTCGGCCCCTTCCCTGTCCGCCTTGTTGACGATGAAGACATCGGCGATTTCCATCAGGCCTGCCTTCATCGTCTGCACCGTATCACCCGACTCCGGCACGAGGACCACGAGGGTCGTATCGGCGATATCCACGATATCCAGCTCGGTCTGGCCGACGCCCACCGTCTCGATGATGACCGCGTCCATTCCGAAGGCGTCGAAGAGCCGAAGAACCTCGCCGGTCGCCCTGGACAGCCCGCCCCCTGTTCCCCTCGTCCCCAGGCTGCGGATGAAGACGCCCTCATCCAGGGCGTGCCGTTGCATCCGGATCCGGTCGCCCAAGACCGCCCCTCCCGAGAAGGGGCTGGAGGGATCCACGGCAATGACCCCGACAATCTTGTCTTGTGCCCGCAGGCGAGCGATCAGCTTGTCCACGAGGGTGCTCTTCCCGGCCCCGGGCGGTCCGGTAACCCCCAAGGAATAGCATCTTCCGGTCTTCGGGTAGATTGCCTCCATGAGTTCGGGAACGGAGGGGGCGTCGTTCTCGACAGCAGTCACGAGCTTCGCCAGCGCAAGCTTCTCGCCGGTCAGCATACGCTTGAGCAGGCTCGAATATTCCGGTTCTTTGCGTTGATTCGCGAGGGCTTCCTTGTCCGCGTCTTGCATCAGGGCCTCCAGGGGGGATGTCTCAAGATGGCGCCCATAATTTATACCAGTTCGTCCTTCCGAAGTAAAAATGTCTGAGACGCAGGTATAACAAGCACCGGCAGATGCCGTGTGGTGTTGCCGCCTTCGGACAGACTTAGGGTTCGCGCAGAAATAACTTCACATTTTCGCATCCCAGATTTGGGTCAGATTCAACCCCGCCTCATTCGCAAGTTCCTCGCCATAGCGGGGCTATGCCTGCGGTCTTGCTCGATCGTCGCGGCCGAATCTGACCCAAATCTGGGCGCGAAAACCCATCCCCATGATGAGATGATTGGCCCTTCCCCTGTGAAGTTATTTCTGCGCGAACCCT
>JAQYVQ010000333.1 GCA_030145435.1 Syntrophobacteria bacterium
ATCTTCAGCCTGGGGGAATTCGATCGTCTTTCCCGTAGCGTTATCGACACATCCGAAGAAGTCCTGCAGACGATTCCTTATACAGAGAGCTGTACGTTCACGGGTGTCCTCGTTGCGAGAACCGAGGCTGGGCAAAAGGGACTGCTTGTTCACACGGGGGACAGCCGTCTCTATGAGGTCAACCCAAAGACCCGTGTGTCGAGGAACATGACAAATATCAATTTCTGGATGGTGGGCAAGTCGAAGCGCTTCTATCAGGTGGAAGAAATCGAGATACCGCCCGAAGCGATGTTCATCCTCGCCACGGACGGTGTTATCGATCTGAGTTCACAGGGCCGTGTGGAACGACACGAGTCGCTCGCCGATTTTGCCAACCGGTATCCGGTCGAGGAGATCGCGGACAGGCTCGTGGAGGAGATCGATCTCCACCAGGCCACGACCGATGATCTCGTGATCCTTGCGCTGGACCCGGAGCAGCTGTGTTCGTCGGAAACCACGATCCTCCTGGGTGGGACGGATGAGAGGGAGGAGAGCCGGTACCGGAAGAAATGTAGCCAGGATCTCTACGAAGACGGTTATGTGCCGATCCGCGAGCAGGCCTTCAAGCGAGAGTGCGCCCTGGCCGTAACGTGAAGGGGCGGTCCGTTATGCCTCAGCTTCTCCGATCCGAACAGCAGATTTGTGATTCTGCAGAAAATCATACCTGTCCGCCAGGGCAGCGTAGGCCCTGACCGCCTCCTCGATGGTCGGGTAGACGACGAACTTCCGGCCGATAATTTCGAGCAGGCCGGAATAACCTCTTCTCACGGCCAGACGCGCCATGTTCGAAGTGACCAGGAGCGGCTTGTCCCATTTCCGGCTGTAATCTGCCATGCGCTTTCCATGTTCCACGTCCCTGTCCACGAGCATTCGGATGACCTTGTTGTCTGCGCCGCGAAACTCCCTCTGGGAATTTACCGGATCGAGCCACGCGTAGATCCAGCCCATCCCGAGGGACATCACCCCGTCCACCTCACCACTCTGCATCAGGATCGGGATCAGGTCCACGGCGTCGGCGTATCCGAGGCCGGCTACGAGGTCGACCGGGTTGTTTGGCGCCCACCAGGAAGGCAGCCTCTCACGCAGTTTCGCGATGGTCTCCTCGGACAGACGCACCACGTCGAGACCGGCCTGTGCCGAAGCGTCTGCGGCGATCACGCCGAATCCTCCTCCACCCGTGATGATGGCAACCCTGCGGCCGGCGGGGAGGGGTGTGGAGACGAGGGCAGCGGCCATGATGACCGCTTCTTCCATCTTTTCCATTCGGATGATACCGGATTGCTTGCAGGCGGCAGAGAAGACGCGATCCGACCCTGCGAGCGCGCCTGTGTGGGTCGCCGCAGCCGACATGCCTACCCGCGTCCTCCCGGCCTTGACGATCACCACCGGCTTTTCGAGGGCAGCCCGTTTGGCTGCCTGGAAAAAGGCCTGACCGTCCTGCAGTCCCTCGATGTGAAGGAGAATCACCTTCGTGTCCGGGTCCCGGCGAAAATACTCCAAGTAGTCGGGCCAGCCAATGTCCGAGCAATTGCCCGCAGAGACGACCTTGGAGCAGCCAAACCCGAACTCGGCCAGTCTCTGGGAGAGCACCGTGGCCACGCTCCCGCTCTGGGATGCAATCCCGATGGAACCGGGATCCGGCATAAAGGCAGGCATCCATGGATAGAGCTTCGTACGGGGGACCGCGATGCCTTGTCCGTTCGGCCCGATCAGCACCATGCCTCCAGACCCGGCCCTTCGCACCATCTCCGCCTGCAAGGCGCGCCCTTCATCGCCCAATTCCGCAAAGCCTGCCGAGATGACGAGACCCGCCTTGACGCCTTTGTCCACGCAGTCAGAGATGGAATCCACCATCAGCTTGGCCGGGATCGTAAAGATGGCGAGGTCTATCTCCCCGGGGATGGCGGACACCGTCGGGTAGGCCTTGTGTCCCTGGACTTCGTCTTCCTTTGGATTCACAGGATAGATGTCGCCCGCATACCCGCCCGCTCGAAGGTTGCGGAAAACGATCCCCCCCCACTTCTGCTTGTTGTTCGATGCGCCCACAAAGGCGAGCGAGCGGGGGCTGAAGAAACTCTCCATTGCCTCGATACGACCAACCACGGATCTGCCCTCCATCCTACGGTTCCATAACAGAGAATCTGGACTATCATACTGGAAACGGTCCATTTTGTAATCCCCTGTGCCGCTTTGCTTGACACGTGATTCAGGCTCTACTTATACTCCGCTCCTGGGGCCGAGGGTTCCACGATTACAACAAATGGAGCGGAGAGGGAGGTTTTTCCCGATGAAGGTGGAAGATTTTAGAGACATTCTCTATGAGAAGGATGAAGCGACCGGCATCGTCACAATTACGCTCAACACCCCGAAGAGAAAGAATGCATTGAGCTTTATCACCTTCCTGGAGCTGTTTTACGCAGTGGATGAGATGGAAAAGGACGATACGGCCAGGGCCATGATCATCACCGGCGCAAAGGATCCGGAGTCCCATGACCCTGCGAACGAGGCCTTCAGCAGCGGGGGGTACTTCAACATGAAGCTCATCCAAGAAATCCCGGATGAGATCAGAGACGAAATCGACCTGACCGACATCGCACAGAAGAAGATGTGTTTGAAGTTCTTCTCCTTTGACAAGCCGGTGATTGCAGCCATCAACGGGCTTGCCATCGGTGCGGGCTTTACGATGCCCCTGGCCGGAGCGGACCTGATCTACATGTCCGAACATGCCTGGATCCAACTGCCCTTCGTCGGATTGGGTATCGTGCCCGAATTTGCGCTCACCTATTTCCTGCCCCGCCTGATGGGATTCCAGAAGGCAAAGGAGATCGTCTACTTTCGGAAGCGGGTTCGTGCACAAGAAGCCCTGGAGTGGGGATGGGTCAACGACGTTCTGCCCCACGACCAACTCCTTTCTCATGCCACGGAGATGGCACAGAAGCTCATCCCACCGGAAGGCCCCGGCCTGGCCGTGAAGCTTGCCAAGAGGGCCTTCCATAAGCCCTATATTGATGCCCTTGCAGCGGCCCTCGATGCGGAGAACGTAGGGTTGAATCAGGGGGTCATGACCTACGACTTTGGCGAGGCCCTGAAGGCACGGAAGGAAAAGAGGGCACCGGTGTTTAGAGGCGAATAACCCTGGAATCGTCCTCGTCGTCGTCCTCGACCCGCCATGGCTTCATCGTGTTCAATGCGGCAGGAAGAAAGAGAAGAGAGCCCAGGAGGGAAGAGATGAGGGCAACGCTGGCCAGGAGGCCGAGGTCGTGGGTGGCCTTGAAGTCTGA
>JAQYVQ010000408.1 GCA_030145435.1 Syntrophobacteria bacterium
AAGCTGTGATCTGTACGGTCCGCCAGCACGTCGTGCTCCGACACACGGCTCGCCTCTTTGCGTTTCATCAGGATGGACGCCCCCCCTTTATGCCCTCTCCTCGCGTACGGTCGGCATCGTTCTCGTGGATTCCTGAGCCTACGCTCCAAGGTTCATGGACAACATCCGTTCGTCCCGGGGGGACGAAGGAAGACTCCGAAATCTCGGGTAGCCCCCCGATATTTCGGGGCTTTCTTTGCCAAGGATGTGATGTAGATTGCGAGCAGGAAATAGAAACATCAAGAAAATCAGTTGCTTAGCGTGTTGTACTCGTCTACCCCCACACTGGCACGGATCTTGAAAATACGTGAGTAGGACAGAACAGGAAAGGGGGGAGGCGTTCCGATGATGGTGCTAATCCTGCGCATGAAGGTGCGTCCTGGCAATCGTGACGAACTGCTGCAGGTGATCCGAAGGATGCTTGAGCCGACAAGGGTTGAGCAGGGTTGCCTGGGTTTCCGTTTCTATCAGGACATCGAAGACGGAAATGCCTATACGTTCATCGAGGAGTGGGAATCAAGGGAGGATCTCGAGGTGCACTTTCTTACGGAGAGCTATAGAGAACTGCTTGCTGTGATGGATCTTCTGCTGGCTGAGCCGCCACAGCTCGACATCCACACGGTGTCTCAGACGGCCGGGATCGAGTTCATCGAGGCCGTTCTTGGGGGGGGAGTTTCATGAAAGGGAACGAAAAAGCGATCGTCATCTTTCAGCCTTCCGGTCGTCGAGGGCAAGTCGAGAAGGGAAAGAACCTGAAGGAGGCCTCCGTCCTCCTGGGCGTGGACATCGAAGGGCTCTGCGGCGAACAGGGGGTCTGCGGCAAGTGCAAGGTGCGAGTCCAAGAGGGGTTCTTCGAGAAGTACGGAATAGAATCCAGCCGGGAGAGCCTCACGCCTCTCACGGGCACGGAGCGAGACGACCTCGCCGAGAGCGAGTGCGAGCAAGGTTTCCGGCTCGCCTGCATGGCGGAGGTTCTGCATGACGTGGTGGTATTCGTTCCGGAGGAGAGTCGCCTTGGCAAGCAGGTCGTCCGAAAGGCGGCTGGAGAGATCGACATTCCCCTCGACCCGGCGGTCAAGACGTATTCCGTCGAACTGCCCCAAGCGACCCTGGAAGACTCGGTAGGGGACTGGGAGAGATTGCAGACCGGGCTGCAGAAGGCCCATGAGATTGAATGTCCGACTATCGACTACCATGCCCTGGTAAAATTGCAGAATACCCTGAGGGAAGGTGAGTGGAAGGCCACGGTCACGGTCTGGATGGGAAACGAGGTCATCCGGATTCAGGCGGGGGAGGTAGAGAAGGCCTACGGGGCGGCCGTCGATGTGGGCTCGACCACGGTTGCCGCCTACCTGTGCGACCTGAGCACGGGCGAGTTGATCGCGACCTCTTCCATGATGAATCCTCAAGTTACCTATGGCGAGGACGTCATGTCCCGCATCAGCTACACGTTGACCAATCCCGAAGGGCTCGAGCAGCTCCACCGGACGATCATTGAAGGCCTCAACGGCTTGCTCGGGGACCTGGCCGGGCAGGCGGGTATCCAAGCCGAAGAGATCGTGGACATGGTCATCGTGGGCAATACCTGCATGCACCACCTCATGCTCAATATCGATCCCCGGTACATTGGCAAATCCCCGTTTCCCCCGGCGCTGCACCACTCTGTTGACATCAAGGCACGCGACCTCGGTGTGAAGATATGCCCGGGGGCCTACCTGCACGTGCTCCCCATCGAGGCCGGTTTCGTGGGCGCCGACAACGTAGGCGTGCTGATTGCCGAGACTCCGTACAACGAAGAAAAGGTAAGACTCATCATCGACATCGGCACGAACGGTGAGTTGATCCTGGGCAACCGCGAGAAGCTCATCTCCTCCTCGTGTGCCACCGGCCCGGCCTTCGAGGGTGCCGAGATCAAGTATGGGATGCGGGCGGCGCCGGGCGCCATCGAGAGAATCGTGATCGACCGGGAGAGCAAGGAGGTACGATTCAAGGTCATCGATAAAGAAGCGTGGAACGACGAGACAGAGAACATGGGCGCCAAGGGAATGTGTGGTTCCGCCATTATCGACGTGCTCCCCCAGCTCTTCCTTGCCGGTGTGATCGATCGCACGGGTCGGTTCGCCAAGGACCTGGAGACACCGCGGTATCGGGTCGTCGAGGAGGGTGCCGAGTTTGTCATCGCATGGCCCCGAGAGACCTCGATCGACCAGGACATCGTGATCACACAGGACGACGTCCGGGCGATCCAGCTGGCCAAGGGCGCCATGTACGCCGGGGCGAAGCTCATGATGCGGGCCTTCGGTGTGGAAAGAGTGGACGAAGTGATCCTTGCCGGCGCCTTCGGCAGCTATATCGATAAGGAGTCAGCCGCCCTCTTGGGCCTGTTTCCGGACTGCCCCATCGAGAACATCCGCTCCGTGGGCAATGCCGCCGGTGACGGCGCCCGCATGGCGCTCTTAAACGTGGACAAGAGGAGCGAAGCGAACGAGTGGGCCAGACAAGTGGAGTACCTCGAATTGACCCTGGAAGAGGATTTCGACAAATGTTTCGCCCAGGCCATGTGGCTACCCCACATGAAGGACAAGTTCACGTCACTGGAACACCTGCTGCCCAGGAAGCAGGATGGCAAATCATAGACACCGACACTTGGACATGGGATCCTTGATGAAGTATACCTATTCAATAGGGATGCGGCAGGAGAGCCTACTGCACAGGAGAACGAGAGCGGGTCGCCCATGGATGAGAACAATAAGAACTTGCTCGAAGAACGACTGCGTTTCGAGCAGTTGCTATCCGACCTTTCCGTCAAGTTCGTCAACATTCCTGTAGATCGAGTCGATGCGGAGATATCGAGCGGTCTCGAACAAATCGCAAAATTCCTCCAGGTAGACCGGGCCATCCTGTGGGAGAGGTCACCCGATGATGGGCGTTTCTACTCCAATCATTCGTGGTCCATGCCAGGAATTGAACCGTTCCCTGTCAGGATAGCTGAAGACGACTTTCCGTGGGTAATCGAACGCACCAACCGCGGCGAAGTCACGATCATCGACCGGGTGGAAGATCTTCCAGAGGAGGCGATCAAGGAAAAGCAGTGGGCCAGGAGGACAGGCGTGAAATCAACCATGGTCGTTCCGCTGATGGCGAGAGGATCCCTGGTTTCTCTGCTGGCTCTGAATGTTCTCCGGCACGAACGGAACTGGCCTTCTGAGATGGTGCCGCGACTGCGGCTTCTTGGCGAGGTCTTTCTCAACGCCCAGGAACGCAAGCGAGCAGAGGAAAAACTTCAGAAGGCCTTTTCCGAGATTGAAAGGTTGAAACAGCAACTCGAGAAGGAGAACCTGTATCTCCGTGAAGAGATCAGGCTCGAACAGGAACACAAGGGCATTGTGGGCAAGAGCGATGCGACCAAGAACGTTTTGGGCAGGGTGGAACAGGTAGCCGGCACGGAATCCACGGTTCTTATCCTTGGAGAGACCGGCACCGGTAAAGAGCTGGTCGCCCACGCGATCCACAACATGAGCCCACGCAAGGGAAGAGCACTGGTGAAGATCAACTGCGGGTCCCTGCCTACCACCCTGATCGAGAGCGAGCTCTTTGGCCGTGAGAAAGGCGCGTTCACAGGAGCCATTTCGAGACAAGGCGGGCGTTTCGAAGTCGCAGACGGATCGACGATTTTTTTGGACGAGATCGGAGAGCTTCCCTTGGAAGTCCAAGCCAAACTGCTGAGGGTCCTCGAGGATGGAGAGTTCGAGCGACTGGGGAGCACGAAAACCATCAAGGTCGATGTTCGCGTGATCGCGGCCACGAACCGGGACCTGGCCGGTGCGGTTCGAAACGGAGGGTTTCGGGAAGACCTCTATTATCGATTGAATGTCTTTCCTGTTTCCGTCCCCCCTCTTCGTGATCGCGGGGAAGACATCCCGAGGTTGGTGTGGCACTTCGTAAAAGAGTTCGAGAAGAGGATGGGGAAGACCATCGAGAGAATCCCGGAGAAGTACATGAAAGCCTTCCAGAGGCACTCTTGGCCGGGGAACGTCCGGGAACTGCGGAACCTGGTGGAACGAGCGATGGTCTTGACAAAGGGATCCGTTTTGCATGTCGAGCTGGGAGGAACCCTGGAACCAAGTCACGGAGACACAACGAATCTGACGGAGATCGAGAGGAATCATGTACGCAAAGTCCTACACATGACAGGCTGGCGTATCCGCGGGAAAAACGGGGCGGCAGAGCTATTGGGACTAAAGCCATCGACGTTGGAGTCTAGAATGCTAAAACTGGGCATCAGACGCGAGAAGTAGCCCCGACATTTCGGGTAATACCCGATATTTCGGGGGAAATGACCGGTTCTCTGGTGTCTTGAAACCCCGTCCCTACCAAAAAAAGTGTAATATTGTAAGCAACTTGGGAGATTTCCCGAGTTGCTTTTTTTTTTGGCACGACCCTTGAAAGAGAAGATTCTGAGCTGATAACAGACACGGTCGCTCAGACGGCAATTCTGCCGGCACAGGAATCGGGTAGGGAGGGCCTGAAGATGACAGGATCGAAGCAGGGCATGAGTGAACTCGAACGTTTGGAAGCACTTCTGAACCGGCAACGACCGGACCGAGTACCCTTGTGGCCCCTTTCTCTCGGCTACAGTGTGGTGAATGCGGGCTACACCATCACTGACGTTTACTCGGACGTGAAGGTTAGCATTGACGCACAGATGTGGGCCTACGAGCAGTATGGCTGGCTGCCCATCGTGGTCATCCCCGGCCCCCTTGCGGCGTGGCCCGCTCTAGAATTCGGAGGCGATGTCAAGTGGCCCGAGGGCGACTTCTCCCAGGCCCCGACGGTTTCGCGGCATCCCGTTCAGAGCGACGAGGATATCCTCAACCTGAAAATCCCGGACAACTTGGAAGGGGCGGGAACCATTCCTGTGATGCTTGCCTCGGTGGCCTACGCGCTGGAGCGTCAGCCCAAGGGCCTGGTGGTCGGCCTGCTGGGGATTGGTCCCATGGAAACAGGGAGAGCGCTGATCGGCATCGAGAAGTTGTGCCGGATGATGTACAAGAAACCTGAGCTTGTGCACAAGACCTTCCGGTTTGTGACCGACTTCCAGATCGCTGTGGCCAGGTTGTGGGCGGAGAAGTTCGATCCTGCAAGGATCTGTCCCTTCGTCGGGGGCCCCACCCACTCGAATCAGGTCATCTCGCCGAAGATGTTCAAGGAGTTCTGCCTTCCCTACCTGAAGGAGCAGCATGCCGCTTATCGGGAGATGGGCTACAGGCACTTCTTCTTCCATCCCTGCGGTGAGCAGAACGAGAACCTTCCCTTCTGGGCCGAGGTGGAGATGGGGGACCCTGGGATCATCAGCGTGGGTCACGAAATCGACCTGGCAAGGGTGGCCGAGTTCTTCCCGGATCACATTGCCCTCGGGAACCTCGAACCCGCCATCGTTCAGGCCCAAAGGCCTCACGAGATCTACGAAGCCACTCGAGACCTCGTTGTCGAGCACAAGGACATTCCGGGTGGGTACATTTTTTCGCTGGGCTGTGAACTGCCTCCGATGGCTCCGGCGGGCAGCGTGTGGGCCATGACCAAAGCGGTCAACGATTTCGGCTGGTACGAATAATTCTACCTGAGAACAACGAGGACAGGGGAGATGGTTTATGGCAAGTGAAGACAGAACCAAGGAGATTCTCGAGGGTTTGAAGATCGCCGTAAAGGACTTCGAGGAAGAGGAAGCGGCCAAATGGGCGAAGACTGCCCTGGAAGAGGGGGTGGACCCCTTCATGGCCACCATGGAAGGCCTGGCGGAAGGCATGATCTCGGCGGGTGACCTGTACAACCAGAAGGAGTACTTCGTGCCCGAGTTGCTCATGTGCTCCGATGCCCTGCACGCCGGCCTGGAGGTCCTCAAACCGGCCATTGAAGCCTCGGGCCGGCAATCCGAGGTGAAGGGCTCCATCGTCCTAGGCGTAGTGGAAGGCGATGTGCACGACATCGGCAAGAACCTCGTGAAGATCATGTTCGAGGTGGCGGGCTGGACCGTCCACGATCTCGGGAAGGACGTGCCTCTCGCGAAGTTCGTGGAGGAGCAGGTCCGGACCGACTCGGATGTGGTGGGGCTCTCCGCGCTGATGACCACGAGCATGCTTGGTATGCCCGAGGTGATCCGGAAGCTCAAGGAGAAGAATCCGAACGTGCGTATCCTGCTCGGTGGCGCCCCGATCAATCCGGAGGTGGCCGAGAAATACGGGGCCGACGGATACGCCAAAACGGCCGGGACGGCCGTGGACGAGGCGATCCACCTGCTCAAGATGCTAAGGGAAGAGGAAATGGGCAAGCAAAAGGGCTGAGACAGACCAGACGGAAGGAGGCCCCTGATGAACTCAAGGGAACGGGCCCTGAAAATGTTCAAGCACGAGCCGGTTGACCGCATCCCGGTCTTCAGCGGCTATGGGAATATCACTCTCCACGGGGTCGAGAAATACGGATGGAATTTCTCCGAAATCCACACGGACGCCGAGAAGATGGCCAAGGTGGCTGCCTCGACCTATGAGCTCTTCGGGTTTGAGTGTGCCGTAGTCCCTTTTGACATGGGGGTGGAGGCCGAAGTGCTGGGCAGCAAGGTCAACTACTACTCGCACCGCACCGATGTGGTCTATCCCACGATCGAAAAGCCTGCTGCAGAAAAGGTGGACGACCTGAAGATCGAGATTCCCTCCGACCTGGCCAACGCGGGCCGGATCCCCATTGTGCGGGAAGCCCTGTCAAAGCTCAAGGAACGGGTGGGTAAAGAGGTCGTGATCGGATCCTGGGTTCTCGGGCCGTACACGCAGACCGGCCAGATCGTTGATCTCTCCAACCTGTCCCGGGCGGCGTACAAGAAGCAGGCCCTGATGAATGAGATATTGGACAAGGTCTCCTCCTTCCTCATTGAAGTGATCCGGCTCTATCGGGAGGCCGGTGCGGATTACATCACCATCCGTGAGATGGGGGCGGGTCCGGACATCCTGAGCCCTGCCATCTTCCAGAAGCTCATCAAGCCCCACCTCGACAGAATCTTCTCCGAGATCGACTCGCCCAATGTTCTGCACATGTGCGGCGACACGAACATGATCATCGAACTCCTGGGCGAATGCGGGGCTGATGCGGTGAGCGTGGAATGCAAGAACGATGTGGCTGTCACCCGTCAGAAGCTGGGAGCAGACGCGCTGATCCTCGGCGACATCGATGCCTACAGCGTGCTGGTCAACGGCACACCGGAACAAATCGAGCAAGCGGTCAAGGACGCAATCGACAAAGGTGTGAATGCTCTCTGGCCGGGCTGCGACATCTGGCCCACGGTTCCCAAGGAGAACATGGAAGCCCTCATGAGGGCGGCGAGGGAATATGGAAAACTTAGCTGAAAAAGTGCTCTTCACGCCGTCAAGGGAAGAGGGGCCGGACGCCTTGAACGTGGAGCCCGACCTGACCTCTTTCTTGCGCAAGTTGTGCCGGAAGGCACTTGACCTGGGGGCTGCAGATGCAATCCTCCTGTCGGCCACGAAGATCGTCCTGGACGAGCGTGTGCTTCTCAAGTGCCTGGTGCCGGTCTGTTCCTTTTACGGCCGCAACCTGATGTGTCCTCCGAACGTGATGTCCGTCTCCCGGTTCCGAAAGATACTGGCGGAGTACTCCACGGCCGTCCTCATCAGGGTGCAGAACGCCCATGGGAAGACCACAGAGGAGACGGAAAGGGCCGGGGACCTTGCGAAGGCTTGGCGTTCTGCTGACGTATCCATAAATGGGAAGGCAGCAGACCCGGGGCCGGACGGCGATTATTTTCAGGCGCTGAACGGCGCAAAGGAGAAGCTTTTGGAAGTCATTGAGCAGACCGAGGCGATGTGCTTCCAAGCAGGCTACCGCTTCGCTGCCGGGTTCTCGGCCGGAGGATGTGTGCTTTGTGACCAGTGTGTGGCGGCTCAAGGTGGCAAGGGTTGCCGCCACCCCTTTCGCGCCCGGCCATCGATGGAAGCCATGGGGATCGACGTGGTTGCCACTGCAGAGCGAGTGGGCTTGGAACTGAGCTTCGGCGAGGAGACGGCCAGAAGCTGGCTGGGTTTAATCTTGGTTGCTTGAAAATTGGAGGTCTCCATGAGTTCGATGCACCCGATCCGAAGGGAGCCTCATCACGTGGAAGTGACGGGCCGGCGTTGGATTTCGGAGCATGTCTTTGAAATTACCCTGACACGGCCGGAGGGCTTTTCTTTCCGTGCAGGGCAGTCCATTCGGGTCCGATGCATGGAGACGGAAAGGGCCTACTGTCTGGTGTCGTCCCCTGAAGACCCTTTCCTGGCTCTCTGCATCCTGCACCTGCCTCAAGGAAAGGTCTCTTCTTATCTGGCTGCCATCGAGCCAGGCTCTGTAATCGAGTTCACCGGGCCTCACGGAGACTTCGCGTTCATTCCATCGACCCGAGAGAAGGTCTTTGTGGCCACGGGAATTGGAATCGTCCCCTTCGTTTCGATGGTGCGCTCCGGTGTCCGGGACTTCATGATGGTTCACGGGGTGAGTTCACCGCAGGAACTCTACTATGAGGACTTCTTTGAGAAAAACGGGGTGAAGTTCGTCCAGTGTGTCCCCCAAGCCTCTTTCCAGGAAGGTGGAAAACAGAGCCCGTTCCCCGGCAGTGTAACGGATTATCTGGCCCGAGAACTCCCCCGCGGCGAGTACGACTTCTACCTGTCAGGCGACGAGGCCATGGTCCTTGATGTGTATTCCGTTGTGGACGATCTGTTTCTCGGTTCCCGTGTGTATTCGGAAATCTTCTTTTCCCGTTCCATGGGGCAGTGGCAGAACCGCAAGCCCCCTGTTGCCGCGGAAGGGTCTGGCCCAACCGGCCGAGTGCGGTGAACCCAGCCCGTGAGAGAGGAATCACATGCTTCGATATCAGAAAGAGCAGCAGGTGTGCGACATCGGGGGCCTCAGGGTCGGTGGCCAGCCGGGAGAGAACCCTCCCCTCCTGGTGGGAAACATGTTCCAGAAGGGTGATGCACTCTTGAAGAGCCGTAAGCACGGCGAATTCGACAGACGGGAGGCAGAGGTTCGCATCCGGGAACTGGAGAGCGTCTCTCAGGAGACGGGCGTGCCAGGGATGGTGGCGCTGGTCGCAAACACGGCGGACGAGATCAAGGGCTATATCGATTTCTTCACCAGCGTAACCGACTTGCCTTTTGCCATCGACATCTGGCAGCTCAAGACCCGCCTCGCTGCAGCGCGCTATGTCGCTGAGCTCGGGCTCCAGGAAAGGGTCCTGTACAACTCCATCACGCCCTGGGATGAGGACACAGCCTCACAGGTGTCTGAACTCAAAGAACTGGGGATAAAGCATGTGGTGATCCAGGTTTTCGACACGAACGACAAGACCGCTGCAGGACGGGTCTCCTCCCTGAAAGAACTGCTTCCTTTGGTCCAGGAAGGCGGTTTTGCGAGCACCCTGGTCGACACTGCGGCCATGAACCTCCCGGCCATGAGCCTTTCGATGAAGGCGAACCACCTGATCAAGAGCGAGTTCGGCCTGCCTGTAGGTTTTGCGCCATCGAACGGAAGCTACATGTGGCGCAAGTCTGCGGAAGGCGAGTCGAAGAAGCAGTTCCCTGCAGTGGATGCAGGAGCGCACGCCGTCTGTGGGCTGCTGAGCGATTTCCTCTTCTACGGGCCCATGTCCGGCACCTCCCGGGTCTTTGCAGCCGTTTCCGCGGCGAGTGCGATGACAGCCGCCCTCGCCTACGAAGAGACCGGCACGTTGCCGTCCGGCTCGCACCCCTTGAGCCGGATGTTCCCAGATGTCCTTGAGCAGTTCAGAAAAGAACAACGATGAGTTGTCCGCACAAGAAATCCAAGAGTTGGGTTCCCGATGTGCGAGAACATCTTCGGTTCCGTGATGTTCGGCGAGGCCGTTGTCAGGACTTGACCAGAGGAGGGGGAGGACCTTGGGAATTCGTAACCTCGACAGAAGGGGGTATCAGGCATGAAAAGTAAAATATGGGTACTTGGGGCCATTCTCCTCGGCCTTTTCCTCTCCGCGTTCCAACACGAGGCGCAGGCCTTCTACATCGATAAGCAGCAGACTCTGCAGTTCTCGGCCAAGGTACAGACCCGGGCGACCTTTCGGTTGCAAGACTGGGATGGGTATACGTATGCGCGTACGGAGGTGGGCGATCTGGTCCAATGGCGCAACCTGGCCCTGTTCGAGATCAATCATGATCTGAGAGAGCTTACAAATACACTGGACATCCTGTGGCCGCTCAAGAAGCTCGAGATCGACAGCAGGTATCATATTGTGGGGCGGTTTATGTACGACGCCCTCTACAATGTCGGTTCCGACAAATTCAAGTATGTCAGAGACCAGGACCCGGAAAACATCGACAAGTTCAAGCAGGCGTACGATCTGTGGGAGGCCTATGTTGATTTCGCCCGAGGCCCCTGGTTCGTTCGTATCGGTCGGCAGAACCTCGCCTGGGGTGAGACCGACCTCTTTCGGCTTATGGACGGGATAAACCCCCTGGACAACACCTTTGGGGGGCCCTTCGAGGACCTGGACGACCGGAGGATTCCCCTCTGGATGCTACGGGGAACTTTCGACATTGGTTCGGTGGGTCCTTTCTCTTCCATGGCGCTGGAGGGGTTCTGGGTGCCCGGGAACTGGGACGCACGGGTGGCTCCCTTTGCACCGATCGGTACGCCTTATTCCGCGCCACTGCCTGAGGTGTTTTTTCCTGCCCTTCGTATCAATACCCCGGCCAAAGAGATGGCAAGCAGCAGGTGGGGGGTGCGTCTGCAGGGGATGGCAGGGGCCTACCTGAACTGGTCGGTCGGCCATTACAAGAGTTATCTTGATCAGCCTGCCTTGCGCTCGGTGGTCGACCAGAGCAAGCTCACGCAGGTTGGAGACAATACGTTGCTCACGAGCCTGGACGCACTCATCCTGGAGGGTTCCTTTCCGAGCGTGCAGGTCACCGGCGCGAGCATGAGCTTCTTTGAATCGATCACGAACATCGTCTTTCGCGGAGAGGTGGCCTGGTTCTGGAACGAGCCCGTATTCATCCCGGAGGAGAGTCTATCGACCTTCTGGGGCCCTACCATACCCCTGCCGCCCGCTCTGCTGGATTTGGCTGCTGAAATTCTGGGGGTGGATGTTCGAGATCTGGGCCTGGACGGATTGCCCCTGAATCCCCAAAACGGAGAGATCCCGAAGAGGGACATCCTCAGGTTCATGATCGGGTTCGACAAGCAACTCTGGATCCGGTCCTTGAACAAGAAGAGCATGTTCTTCCTGTCCATGCAGTATTTCGGACAGTGGGTACCCGACTATGACGATCGGATGGCGCAGCCGGCCCCGATCTCTCCAGACTTGCTCAGATTTCCAGGCCTGAAGGAGTACGAGAACTCCATTACCGCCATTGTGAACACGAACTACATGACGGGGAACCTCGTACCCCAGTTGGCCGTGGCCTATGATCCACGGGGGGCCTGGCTCGTGCAGCCCCAGGTGAACTTCATCCGCGGGCCCTTCCGGTTCATGGTCCAGTACAGTGCCATCGCGGGCAACTTCACCAACTTCGGCCTTTTCCGGGATCGGGATCAGATCAGCTTCATTCTGACCTACCTTTTGAGTTAACGAGGAACTGCTCAAGAGAACGAGAACCATCATCCTAACGAATCACCTGGAGGAAATCATGAAGTTCAGAAGGAGCGCGAGCCTGCTGCTTGCATGCCTTTGGTCGGCCTTGTGCTTTGGGCATTCAGCTTCGGCCGACGTCGTAGCGGGTGACGTGATCGACGATACGAACTGGGAGAAGATCGAGGGGATGGTGCCGGAGCCGGTCCTCAACTACGTAAAAAAGGGTGATCTCACCATCCGAGTGGATGACTTGGCCTTTGACCCCAGGGAATATATGAGCCCCTATGATAAACAGCACCTCGAGTCCAACAAGGGCAAATATGATTTGAACGAGGAAGACGTCATCATAGAGGTACAGAGCGGCAAGCCTCCCGATTTCATCGAAGGCATCCCTTTCCCGGAGATCGACTTGAACGATCCGAAGGCCGCATCCAAGATCGCTTTCGACAACAACTACCACGGCTTCACACAGGGGAATCTCGATTGGCCTCTTAGGACCAGATGGATTGGCCGCGGGGGGCAGGAACGTTCGATAGACATGAGCTTCAAGCAATTCCCCATGGATGGGCTTCCCTCAAGAAAGGAGAACAGGAACAAGGAAAACGTCGAGCGGTACACCATCATCCAAATCACGGCGCCTTTCGACATTGCAGGCACGAACATTCTGCTCTGGCGTTATCGAGACGCGCGCCTGGACAGTACGTTCGCCTACATCCCTGCCATCCGAAGGGTCCGCCGGATGAGTCCGGCAAATCGTTCCGATTCATATGTCGGGTCCGATTTGTGTGTGGATGATGCCTGGTGCTTCGACGGAAAGGTCTCATCCTTCACATGGAAGTTGCTTGGAAAGAAAGAGGGTCTACTGCCTTTCGTGTATAAGACGGCCCAACCACTCAGCAATAGAGGTGTAGTGTGCACAACGACGGAAAGAACGCCGCGTGTCGAGATGAACTACGAAATGAAAGGTGCGCAGAACGCACCCTGGTTTCCCTCGGAAAAAAACCCCCTGGTTTGGGCGAAGCGTTCCGTTTACGTCCTGGAATTGACGGCGAAGGACCCCTATTACAATTATGGAAAACAGCATCTCTGGGTGGACGCGGGCAATAACCACGTCGTCGCATTCAAGGAGATTTACGACCGCGCTGGCGCTTACTGGAAAAACGTGTGGCTCGTATTTGCCGGGTTCGTTGACGAAGAGAAGGGCATGAGGCTCATGGCCCCCAATTTCATGGTCGTTATCGATGATCGGACAGACCATGCAACGGTGATTAATGTTTTTGGTCCCGAGGGCCTTCCTCTTAGATTCTATGACACCGTGCAGAAGGAAGGTGATTACTCCCTGGCCGGATTTCTACGACTGGCCAAGTAAAGGCAAGGCCTTTCGGAATAGGACGGATGACCACTGTAAGCATTATCCCGGTTCATATTTACCCTGGAAGTTCCCGACAACAAGCCGGAGCAGTACTCTCTAACCGGGTTTCAGAGGCTGTGTAAATGAAGAACAGAGCTGCTGACGTGTTAAGAAGTACGCTTAATTTGACTTTGTAAGTTGCGAACTGCGTGCCGAGCATCAAACAAGAGAGGGGAAAAGATGAACGGAACACCGACCAGAACCTTGCAGGCGGACGTCGTCATTGCAGGGTCGGGGCCCGGGGGAGCCACTGTAGCTCGGGAACTGAGCCGAAGGGGCAAGAAGGTCATCGTCTGCGAGGCCGGGAAGTATCACAAGTGGTTCGGATACACCCTCTCGATGGTGAACATGCTGGATCGGAAAGGAATGACCTTCTCCAGGGAGGGTAACTGGGTCGTCTCGGGCAGAACAGCGGGCGGAGGCTCTGTTGTCTACGGCGGGTTGGCCTTCAGGCCACCTGGGTGGTTCAAGGAAAAGTACGACATCGATCTCAAGGAGGAGGTGGACGAGTTCTACGAAGAGGTCCCGATCGGGCCCCTGCCGGACTCGCACATAGGACCCGCCGCCCGTAAGATCATGGAGGAGGCTCGGAAGATGGGTCTCGACTGGAAGCCGCTCGACCGCCTCATTCGAGCCGAGAAGTGCAGGCCCGACTGCGACCAGTGCATGTCCGGCTGCAAGGAGGGCGCGAAGTGGACGGCCCGGGAGTTCCTGGAAGATGCTGTTGTGAGCGGAGCGCAGCTTCTCCTGCAGACCGAGGTCGAGCGGGTACTGACAGAGTCCGGAGAAGCGGTCGGGGTGAGGGCAAGGGGGCGAGACGGCTGGATGAACATCCTGGCGGATACCGTCATCGTCTCGGCAGGTGGATTCGGATCGCCCCGGATTCTTCAGCGGTCCGGCCTCTATGATGCGGGCCACGGATTCGCCGTCGACTTCGGACGCTACGTTGTAGGCCCCGCTCGGAATCACTCCCCCCAAACCGAGGTTCCCGCGGTAGCGGGGGTGAACTTCTCCGAGGAAGGGCTCATCCTTGCTTCTGCCGCACCCAAAGCGATGATGTACGCAGCCCTTCTGGGTTTGGCAGGACCCAGGGGTTGGGGCCGACTGCAAAAGGTCTTCCAGACGGGGAGAACACTGGGGATCATGGCGATAACGAGAGACCGTGTGGAGGGAAGGATCAACCTGGACGGGTCCTTTTCCAAGCCCATCGACGAGGATTGCCAGGCCAAGCTCAACAAGGGGGCCGTTATCGCGGAGCAGATTCTACAAGAGGCCGGTGTGAGGCGGGAGGATCTCACGGCACTCACTGTCTTTGCTGCTCATCAGGTCGCATCCGTTCGAATCGGCGAATTGCTCGACAAAGACTGCCAGACGCCCATCAAGGGTTGCTACTGCATGGACGCGAGCGTGATTCCCGAGGATTGGGGGCTCCCGCCCGTGGTTACCATCGTCTCTTTAGCGAAACGGCTCGCCAAGCACCTTGCTGCATCGGTAGAGGCGAAAGTCGCTGCACAAGAGACTGCATGATCCGGGAAGGCCGGTCCGCAACGTCATCTACGAGGGAGGATCAGATCATGGCGCAATTGCCCGAAATGGCAAAGCAGGTGAGAAAGACGATCATGGACCAGGTTCTCAAGGAGGGCACCGCACCAACGGTGGCGGAGATCTCCAGGAAGCACTCTCTGCCCGCCGAGGAGATCGGTCGGGTTTTCAAGGATCTCGAAGCAGCGGTATGCATCGCCGTTCAGGACGAAAGACATGCACGTCAGAGCTTGTTCCAAGACGAACCTGTGGAAGGGGGGCTCCCCGCTGTGGGCGAGATCTTCTACGCCCGACCTTTCTCAAATTTCAAGAACCACTACAAGATATCCGTGAATGGTGAACAGAAATGGTACGGGGAGTGTGCGGTCGAGTGCTGCGGCGTCTCGGCGATGTTTCCGGGCAAGGAGGTCGTGGTCCGGTCCGTGTGCCGGCAGACCCGTGAACCGGTCGAACTGGTCGGCCGCGACGGCAGCTTGCTGGATTACTCCCCCAAGACCTTGCGTGTGCACTTCGGGTTCCCCATGAGCCGCATATCGGATGATATTCTGGGCTGGTGTGATTTCAACAGCTTTTTTAGCTCTGAGGAGGCTGTCAGGGAATGGAGAAAGGCACACCACCCTATCAAGGGGGCCACGCGGGACCCGGTGACCGTATCCCGTATCGTGGCAATCGTTGGCAAAGGAAGACTGGACTACAATTATCAACTAGAGCTTCCTTTGCTTACGATGGTGAAGAAGATGAAACGCCTCGGAATGACGAAGCCGCTCCCTCTGCTCGGGCTGCACGTGCCCGATCCGTTCTTCATGTTCACCCCTCACGTCTTCACCGAATGGAAGCGAAAAGGGTACAAGAACTATATCCGGTTCTCGTTCAACTAGAGCCAGAGGAGCTGCAAGGTGACGGACAAAGCCCCGAAACCCTTACCCGGAAGTGTTCAATGCCCGGCTCATCCTGGGGGGAAGGCGCTAAAGGGAAATTATTTTGGGGGGTACCGGAAGAAGTGCTACCGGCTGGGCGAGTTCTTAATGGATCTGGGTGCCCTGTTTCCTCGCACAACCGACATCTGGGCCATCTGGGCAAGGAGACGTGTGGATCCGTTGTTTCGCGAGGAAATCATGACGGCTGTGGCGCGGACGAACGAATGCCGCCTCTGCACCTATGTTCATACCGAGTGGGCTCTTTCCGCAGGCATGCCGGAAGGAGA
>JAQYVQ010000406.1 GCA_030145435.1 Syntrophobacteria bacterium
TCTGGCGGCTGCCCCTTGACGCAGACGAACAGGTCATACCGGTCGGCGAACTCTTCATCATCGTGGACCGTTGCAAAGGATGCGATTTCTGCATCGAGTTCTGCCCGAACAAGGTGCTGGAGGCATCCCCCGATTTCAACATGAAAGGCTATCACCCCCCGGTGATGAAGCCGAATCACGAATGCAATAACTGCGGCCTCTGTGAACTCATTTGTCCAGAGTTCGCTATCTATAGCACGGTCAAGCGGAAGCGCTGTTTTACCGAGATCGACCTGTTGAGATACGAGGAGATATCCTCGGGCGGAGAAAAAGGTGAGCAAGGATAGAGACGTTCTCACAGGAGTGCACTTCCTGAACGGTGATGATGCCATTGCCGAGGGGGCCCTTGCGGCCGGATGCCGCTTCTTCGCGGGCTACCCGATCACACCGGCCACGGAGATCGCGGAGCGTATGGCGAAGAGGCTTCCCGAGGTTTCCGGCGTGTACATCCAGATGGAGGACGAGATCGCTTCGATGGCGGCCGTCCTGGGCGCCTCTTGGGGCGGGAACAAATCTATGACCGCTACCTCCGGCCCGGGTTTCTCGTTGATGATGGAGAACATCGGGCTCGGGATGATGATGGAGACGCCCTGCGTCGTCGTGAACATCATGCGCGGGGGGCCGTCGACCGGGCTTCCGACCCTCGTGGGACAGGGGGATGTGATGCAGGCTCGCTGGGGATCCCACGGGGATTACGGGGTGATAGCGCTTACCCCATCGTCGCCCCAGGAGGCCTTCGACATGACGATCGAAGCGTTCAGCCTCTCCGAGAGATACCGGATCCCGGTGATCGTTCTGAGCGACGAGTTGATCGGGCACATGTACGAAAGGGTCGTGATTCCAGAGAAGAAATTCCTGCCCAGGATCCGGCGGAGAAAGCCGAGGAAGGCCCCGAGCGAGCATTTGCCCTTCCAGGGAGGAGAGGACCTGGTGCCGCCCATGGCCTGTGCCGGGGAGGGGTATCGACTCCACGTTACCGGACTGACCCACGACGAAAAGGGCTATCCCGTCATCAGCGCAGAGGCTCAGGAGAGACTCGTAAGACGGCTCTGCGACAAGATCCGGAAGCACGCGGCAGAGATCATCCGGATCGAGGAGGAAGGAACCGAGGATGCGGAAATCATCGTCGTCGCCTACGGCTGTGTCGCCCGCAGCGCAAGGGAGTCCGTGAACATGGCAAGGAAGAGCGGGAGGCGGGTCGGATTCCTTCGCCTCCTTACTGTCTGGCCCTTCCCGGAGGAGAGGATTCGGGAACTCGCTGCGAACGGCGTTAAGGGGTTCGTGGTTCCCGAGGTGAACTACGGCCAGATCGCCGGTGAAGTGGAGCGGTGCGCAGTGGGAAGGGATGTCCTCATGGTCGGGTTGATGGGAGGGGCGGTCCACACACCGGAAATTATTCTAGAGGCGATCGAGGAGATGGCCTGATGCGGTACAAACTCGTCGAACTCGAGCCCTTCCAGCCCGAGGAGACCCAGCGGAAGATCGATGAAACCCACGGACTGCATCCGGATGATCAATACTTGAAGCCGGGCCGTATCCCTCACATCTGGTGTCCGGGATGCGGGCTGGGAATCGTCCTGTCTGCCTTCATCAAGGGCCTGGACAGCACGGAAATTCCCATCGACAACTGTGCCGTCGTTTCCGGTATCGGTTGCACGGGGAGGGTGGCAGGCTATCTCAACATGGATACCTACCACACGACTCACGGCCGGGCCATCCCCTTTGCCACAGGCCTGAAGCTCGCCAAGCCGGAGATGCAGGTCGTGGTCTTCAGTGGAGACGGCGACCTTTTTGCCATCGGAGGGAACCATCTGATCCATGCTGCCCGAAGGAACATGGACCTGACCGTGATCTGCGTCAACAATTTCAACTACGGCATGACGGGCGGGCAGGCCGGGCCGACCACGCACATGGGGGCCAAGACGGTCACGACCCCTTACGGAAACTGCGAGTACCCCTTCAACCTGACTCATCTCGCCTACGCGAGCGGTGCGGTCTACGTGGCAAGGTGGACGAGCTTCCATGCCCGGTATCTCATCGAATCCATCCAGAAGTGTTTCGCGAAGAAGGGCTTCAAGTTCATCGAAGTCCTCACCCCCTGCCCCACGGGTTACGGAAGGCCGAATCGGCTCGGATCGGGACTGGACCAGATGAAGGTCTACCGGGACAACAGCGAAATTCGTAATCATATCAACCCGATGGAGGCGGATTCGGAGCTCAGGGGTCCGATCGTAGTCGGGGAGTTTGTCGACGAGGAAAAGCCAACGTTCCTCGACAGGTACGAGGAAGGAGTCCTTTCCAAGGCCCGCTCCGGTTGAGGCCTTGGCTCGAAAGGATCCCGAGCAATAGGGAATCTCCCATGACGAAACCGAAAAGTGCCCAGGCAGGAAGCGTTGCTGGAGAGAAGGTAAGACTGGAGGTTCGTCTGTCCGGGTTCGGCGGCCAGGGAATCGTGCTTGCCGGCAACATCCTCGGGAGGAGTGTCGTCCTCTTCGAGGGGAAGAATGCGGTCTTCACCCAGAGTTATGGGCCCGAGGCCCGGGGAGGGGCCTGCAGCGCAGACGTGGTCATCTCCGAGGGTACGATCCATTATCCAAAGGTCACCCACCCGGACATCCTCGTTTTCATGTCCGAGGAGGCGAAGAACACATACGGAAAGCTCCTCGAGCCCGAAACCACGGTCATCATCGACCAGGATCTGGTTCGGAACGAAGGGCTGGAAGGGAGGTGTTCCCGCCTGCTTTCGGTCCCTGCCACCCGGTTTGCCGAGGAACTCGGCAGGAAGATGGTGGCCAACATCGTGATGCTCGGGTTCCTCACGGCCGTCACGGGCATCGTACGGCACGACTCCTTGCAGAGTGCGGTTCTGGCCTCCGTGCCAAAGGGAACCGAAGAACTCAACACCAAGGCCTTTGAAAAGGGATACCAATATGGGCAAGAAGGCGAAGGCGGAGAAAGAGGGTAAGAAGAACCCGGTAATTCCGGCAGGGAACGGCCCGAGGATAGGGGTCTACGTCTGCCACTGCGGCCGGAACATCGACGGATCCCTCGATTGCGAGGATGTCGCGAGATTTGCCTCTTCCCTCGACGATGTGGTGCTGGCCAAGGATACGATGTACAGCTGCTCGGATTCAGGCCAGGAGCAGATCAAGGCCGACATCCGCGAGCACAAACTGAACCGGGTGGTCGTTGCCTCCTGTACACCCAGGCTTCATGAGCCCACCTTCCGAGCCGCCTGCGTCGACGCAGGGCTGAACGCCTACCTGTTCGAGATGGCCAACATCCGGGAGCACTGCAGCTGGGTGCACCTGCACGACCGGGAGGGGGCCACCAAAAAGGCCAAGGACCTGGTCAAGATGTCGGTCGCACGGGCCCGGCTGTTGAAGCCTCAGGTCGAGACCGAGGTGCCGATCACCCCCAAGGCCCTGGTCGTGGGCGGCGGCGTTGCCGGCATTCAATCAGCCCTCGACCTGGCCGATGCCGGGTACAAGGTGTACCTGGTCGAGAAGGAGGCCAGTATCGGTGGGCGCATGGCCCAGATCGACAAGACCTTCCCGACCATGGACTGTTCGATCTGCATCCTGGCTCCGAAGATGTCCGAGGTGGGCCGGCACCCGAACATCGAGTTGATGACCCTGAGCGAGGTCGAATCGGTCGACGGGTACATCGGGAACTTCCAGGTCAAGGTGAGGAAGAAGCCCCGGTACGTGACCGATGACTGCACCTACTGCGGGGACTGCATCAAGGACTGCCCGCAGCACATGCCGAACGAGTTCGACTGCGGGCTTTCCACGAGAAGGGGGATCTATTCGCCCTTTGCTCAAGCCGTTCCCGCGACCTACCTGGTCGACATGGATTCCTGTCTGAACAAGCACGGCATCGTGGCCTGCGACAGGTGCTACCAGTTGTGCGAGCACAAATGTATCGACTTCTCGCAGAAGGAAGAGATCCTGGACCTGGAGGTGGGCACGATCATCGTTTGCACGGGAAGCGACGTGTACGATCCCACGCCCCTCACAGAACTCGGCTACCGCCGATTCCCGAACGTGATCACCTCCCTCGAGTTCGAGCGGCTGATCAATGCGGGCGGCCCGACGGGCGGCGACCTGATCCGCCCTTCGGACAAGAAGATCCCGAAGAGCGTGGGGTTTCTTCAGTGCATCGGTTCCAGGTCGAAGCGATCCAACCCGTACTGCAGCAACGTTTGCTGCATGAACACGATCAAGGACGCCCTCCTGATTCGAGAACACTGGCCCGACACGAAGATCTACGTCTTCTACATGGACATCCGCGCCTTCGGCAAGGGCTTCGAGGACCTGCTCATGCGGGCCCGCAGGGAGGGCGTGATGTTCATCCGGGGGATCCCCGGGGAGATACTCCAGGACGACCGCACATACAGTCTCAAGCTGATCGGTGAAAACACGCTCCTGAGCAAGCTCTACGAGTATGAAGTGGACATGGTCATCCTTTCCGTCGGAATCGAGCCGAGGAAGGACTCGGTCGTGGTCAAGAGGCTCCTGTCTCTGCCGTCCATGGCGGACGGTTTCTT
Organism: Syntrophobacteria bacterium; assembly: GCA_030145435.1. GTDB lineage: Bacteria > Desulfobacterota > DSWW01 > DSWW01 > DSWW01 > S015-6. Next base: position 4,589 of record JAQYVQ010000406.1, read on the forward strand.
CATGGAGGCCCATCCGAAGCTCAGGCCCGTGGACACCCCGACGGGCGGCATTTTCCTGGCCGGGTGTGCAGAAGGCCCCAAGGACATCAAGGACAGCGTGACGCAGGCGAGCGCCGCTGCCTCCCGGGCCAACATCCTCATGTCCAAAGGCAAGGTAACCGTGGAGGCGATTACCTCCCGGATCGACCCTGATCTCTGCACGGGATGCGGCCTGTGTGCACGGGTTTGCCCGTACGGGGCCATTCAGGTGGACGAGGAGGCAAAGACCGCGACCGTGGTGGAGGCGGCCTGCACGGGGTGCGGGACCTGCGGCCCGGAATGCAACTTCGGCGCTATCACGATGAGGCATTTTGAAGACCACCAGATCCTCTCGCAGATCGATGCCCTGGCCGAATCCGAGGCGGATGGCAAGATTCTGGCCTTCTGCTG
>JAQYVQ010000420.1 GCA_030145435.1 Syntrophobacteria bacterium
GCCCCCCCAACACATCCCTTTCAATGAAGGAGCTTGTCCGCACCCTGGACACCCGCTCCTTTGTCTACCTGGAGTCTTTCACCGCCGAACTCCGTCGTGTCCTCGGTCTTGCGGGAATCGGCTGACACCGTCCTACGACTCAGACAGGACGTCGAGTACCCGCAGATCATCCGATTGGATCGGAGAGTCTTCGCCGCAGGCGGTACTTCTGGACCTTACCCGTGACCGTGCGGGGCAGGGAACTCACTTGTACGAACCGTCGGGGGATCTTGTAGCGGGAGAGCCTGCCCCGTGCGTGTGACTTCAATGTCTCCTCGTCCAGCGTGCGGCCTTCCCGCAGGACGACGAAGGCGAGCCCGACTTCCCCGAGGTCCGGGTCCGGGACTCCGATCACGGCGATTCCCTCCACGTCCGGGTGTGACGGGTAGACCCGCTCGACTTCTTCGGGGTAGACGTTCTCTCCACCGCTGATGTACATGTCCCCGGTTCGCCCCACGAGGGTGATGAAGCCCTCTTCATCCCGTACGGCAAGATCCTGTGTCCTCAGCCAGGAACCCTGGAAGGCCTTCTCGGTCTCCTCGGCGCGCCGCCAGTAGCCCAGCATGACGATCGGCCCCCGGGCGACGATTTCCCCCGTTTCACCGGGCGCGACCTCCTCGAACCGTTCGTTCACGACCCTGACCTCCGCATGGACGACCGGTCTTCCCACAGATCCTGCCTTGCGGATCGCATCATGGGCATCCAGACAGCAGAGGATGGACGATTCCGTCTGGCCGAACCCCTGCTTCAGCAGGATGCCCCGCCGGTGGTACGCTTCGATGACAGAGACGGGAATCGGCGCACCGGCGGTGAAGCCGAACCGAAGGCTGGACAAGTCCCCACCTTCCAGCCCATGGTCCAGCAGGCGTTTGTAGATCGTTGGGACCGCACCAAAGAATGTGACCCGGTGCCGCGCGATGGCCTCGAGGGTTGCGGCCGGTTCGAACCTTTCCAGCAAAACGACCGTGCCTCCCTGGAACAGGACCGGCACGCTCAGGATGTTCAGCCCAAGGGAGTGGAACAGGGGAACCGCAATCAAGACGATGTCGTCCTCGTTCAACTCGAAGAAACATTGCGCGTTCAAGCTGTTGAAGAGCGTCTTCCGAAAAGGAAGGAGCGCACCCTTGGGCATCCCCGTGGTCCCTGAGGTGTACATGATCAACTGGGGATCCTCTCGTGAGAAGGTTCGCCCGGGCCCGTTGCGGTCCGGGGCCGGGCCTCCCCCGAGGAGTTCCTCGTAGGAGGCCCCCTCCGCTTCTTCCCCCGCCTCGATCCGGAAGATCTTCGGGGCCTCCGTGCGCAGGTCCTGGAAGAAAGAGCCGGGATAGTCCTCCCGGGTGGGGCCGAGGATGAGGACGGAGGGCCCCGCGTCTTCTATCTGGAATCGAAGCTCCGCCCGGGCTAGGCGGAAATTCAGGGGCACGAAGATTGCGCCGATCATGGAAGCAGCGAAATAGGTTTCCAGGAAGGCGGGGTGATTGGTGGTGAGGCAGGCGATCCGGTCTCCCGGGCACACCCCCGCGCGGGTCAGCCCGGCCGCGAGTCGCGCCACCCTGTCCCAGAGTTCGCGGTAGGTGATTATCCGCTCTCCAAAGATGATCGCCGGCTTGTCGGGCCTGCGGCGTGCCTTTTCTTCGAGCCGGAGATCCGGCCGCAGCCAACTCGCAGGGAGGTCGTCAAGGGATTTATGGTTCGCTGCGGTTTCCATTCGGTAGGGGCATCATCAAGGAAATGCGGTTCGTTACGACTTGAGATCCATGACACCTCGATAGATCAGCTCGAACAACTCCTCCACGTCCTCTTCCTCGATACAGGAGAAGGCGACCCTTACATCGTTGCCTCCGGTAGCGATAAGGCCCACCCCGTACGCGTCCAGCAGGTGCTTGCGCAGGGTCTCGCCCTCCACTCCCTTGATCGCCAGGCACATGAAGTATCCGGCGTTAAAGGGATAGACCGTCCATGCCTCTGCGTACTTCGGGTTCTCGAGCACCTGCATCACCTTCCGGGCACGCGCCTCGAGCAAGGCAAACTTCTCGGCCTGCTGACTTCGAAATTCAGAAGATTCGAGGGCCTTCAAGACCAGAGTCTGGGAAAGATGGGGGCTGTTCGAGATGGAGCCCCGGATGGCGCCCATCGTCTTCTTCTCCAGTGCTTCGTACACGGCCCCCAGGTCGCCCTGCCCCCCAAGCCCGAAGGTGAGAAAACCCACCCGAAAGCCCCAGACGAATTCCTCCTTCGTGGCGCCGTCGAGTTTGACGACCAGCAGGCGTTCATCCTGGTTGGCCAGCATGCCGAGAAGGGACTCACGAAACAGGTTGTCGGCATAGAACAGGCCGTAGTAGGCTTCGTCGAGGACGACGACGAGCCGAGCACCCTTCCGGGCCGCCTCGATCAGCACACGGCAGATCGCTTCAGCCTCCTCACAGGTGATCGAATACCCGGTGGGGTTGTTCGGAAAGTTTAGAAGTACGATGAGCTTCTTTCCCCCGGTTGCCTGCTCCTCGATCCCTTTTTCGAGCCCCTGTACGTCGAATCCCCCGGAGGCGCTGTAGAACGGATAGGTTACGATTCGGGCTTGCTTCCGAACCTCGAGGATCAGGCGGTAGTTTCCCCAGAACTTGTCCGGCAGAAGAACCGTGTCCCCTTCCTCGACGAACAGGTCCCCCACGAGGGTGAGTCCGTGAGTCAGCGCGTTGGTTGCGATCGGCCTCCCGATCTGCTTGTCCTGCAGGGAAGGGCTCTCTGCGAGTTGCTTTTCTCTCCACTTGTCCCGGAGCGCCGGCTTGCCGGCGGCGGGCGCGTAGGGGAAGACATCATCGGGCCGGAGCCCCTTTAGCATGTCCTGGATGCAGGCCAGGTGCATGGCTTCCCCTTTTTCCAGGGCAATCCCTATGGTGGCATTGAACCGGAAGGCCTTCTCTTTGGCCTCTGCGCTCTGTGACAGGATGCCCTTGGGAAAGAAGAGCCTCCTGCCAAAAGGGGAGAGCATCTCGACCACGTGCGGGTTGTTCGCCCGAATCTGTTCGTTCAGGTGCTGTGCCAGTGGGTTCATCTTGTTTTCTCCTCCTTCCGAGGTTCCGGTCGAAGTCTTCCCGTACGTCCCCGGTTGTTCGCATTCTACGAGATTTCTGCTGCCCGATCCACTCCCGGGCCACCTTCAGGGTGCAGAAAAAATCACAAGATTCCGGAATCTTGACTTTTCTTCCGTCTCTGCTAACATTTTATTCTACAAAAGGGGAGATGCACGATGACGAAGGCAAGTCGCGAGAGGCGCCGGGAGCGTCGAGTTCCTGTCCAGATTCAGATCCAGTACAAGACGGCTGACGGGTTCTTCCAGGACTACATGCGGAACCTCTCCCTGGGGGGAATCTTCATCCAGACGGCAAAGCCCTTGCCGATGAACACGAAGCTCCGAGTCGAGTTCTGCCTCCCGGAGATGGCCGACCCGATTACGGCCGACGGCATCGTTGTGCACACTCTCCGTGTGGGCCGGACAAAGAGCCCCTCTGTGAGCGGGATGGGTATCCGGTTCTCAGCCTTGGAGTCGTCGAGCAAGCAGTTGCTCGAGTCCTATCTCCAGGTTCAGAACGGCGCTGTCCCCCCCTGATCGATCCTCCCCTTCCTTGGCATCCCACTGTTTCTAACAGCCCGTGGAAAAAGTGGCTGTTGGAGGCTGTTCAAAAAGTTCCAGATGCAAGGCAGGCGAAATCCCGAGGAATGAGGCGTACTTCCTGTACGTTGAATGACGAGGGATGAAGCCGAACGCCGCAGATGGGACTTTTTGAACAGCCTCCTAAGCCTTGTATTTGTTCGTGATGGGCAGTCGTCGATCCCTTCCGAAGGCCTTGGGGGTGATTTTCAGCCCCGGGGGCCCCTGTCGCCGCTTGTACTCGTTTTTGTCGACCAGGCGCAAGATTTCCCGAACCTGCTTCTTGGGGTATCCGAGATGGACGATCTCCTCCAGGCTCAGATCCTCTTCCACGTAGGCGTGCAGCACGGGGTCGAGCTGTTCGTAAGGGGGGAGGCTGTCCGAGTCACGCTGGTTTGGTCTCAACTCCGCCGTAGGCTCCTTCTCCAGGATCGATCGAGGAATCTTCTCGCTGCCATCTTTTTCGTTTACAAAGCGTGAAACTTCGTAGACGGTAATCTTCGGCACATCCTTCAGGACGGCGAGCCCGCCGGCCGTATCCCCGTAAAGAGTGCAATACCCCACGGATGTCTCGCTTTTGTTGCCCGTGGTGAGGACGAGCCAGCCGAACTTGTTCGACAAGGCCATCAACAAGTTCCCCCGGATACGGGCCTGGATGTTCTCTTCCGTGACATCGGGCGCCCGATTCCGGAACACGGGCTGCAAGGCCTTCAGGTAAGACTCGTATACCGCATCGATCGGAAGGACCTGAAAGCGGATTTTCAGGTTCGCTGCGAGCGCCTCCGCGTCCTTCAGGCTCTCTTCCGAGGAAAATCGGCTTGGCATGAATACGCCGTGAACGTTCCTGCTGCCCAGCGCTTCGGTCGCCAGGGTAGCGGTCAGAGCCGAATCGATTCCTCCGCTGAGACCGACCAGGGCCTTCTGGAATCCGTTTTTCTGGAAGTAGTCACGGATTCCCAGCACGAGGGCATGGAAGATTTCCTCGACCTCCGACATGTCCTCGAGGGTCGGACGGACCAACGGGGGGCGCTTCCGTTTGTCCTTCGGGATCGAAGGCAATGTGATCTTGTCGATCGGTCCTGCCCCGCCCGAGGACTTCCGCTTTTCGACTCGCCGTCTCGTGTCGAGCAGGCGTGCACGGAAGACATTGTGCAGGTTCAAGTCTGCAACAACCAGGTCTTCGCAAAAGGCCTGGCCCCTGGCCAGAATGTTTCCCTTTTCGTCCAGGACGAGGCTGTTTCCGTCAAAGATCAGCTCGTCCTGCCCCCCCACGAGGTTCACGTAAGCTATGGCCACCGTGTGGTCCCTGGCCCTCGTGGAGAGCATTTGAGTCCGTTCCTTGCGCTTTCCCCGGCAGAAAGGCGACGCCGAGATGTTGATGGCAAGGTCGACGTCACCGTGGACGGTCTGGCAGGCGAGGGGCCCCATGGGTTGCCAGATGTCTTCGCAGATGGACAGGCCCACGTTAATTCCGGAACGGACACAGACCAGGACGCGTTCCCCCTTCTGAAAATACCTGAACTCGTCGAAGACTCCGTAGTTGGGCAGGTAATGCTTGTGATAGGTGCCCAGCCATTTCCCGTCGTGCAACACGGCGGCCGCATCGTATATGTCGTCCTGCTTGTCGACGAAGCCGATGATTGCAGTGATGCCTTTCGTTTCGGGGACGATCTGTTTGAGGACCTTTAGGTTCGCGTCGGCGAAAGAGGGCTTCAGGAGAAGATCCTCGGGGGGATAGCCTGTGAGCACGAGCTCCGGGAAGGCGACCAGGTCAGCCCTTGCCCGTTTGGCCTTCTGAATATAGCTGCGTACCCGCCTGGCATTGCCCTCCAGGTCGCCAACGGTTGGGTTCAGCTGGGCAAGAGCAACTCTAAAGTTTTGCATGAAGAGTTCCTCCTAACATACTTATTTAATAGAAGAATTATTAAAGAATAATCAAAGGGATGTTGGCCGCTCCGACACAGGCTTTCTTCGCGTTGGCATCGTGCCTGACCGATGTGTGTACCTTATCACACATTCCCGCACGGGTCATTACTCATCCTGGGCCGTTGCCGAAACGGGGTGGTCACAGACGCCGACTCTCTAATAATCATGAGTAAACCCCGGCTCTGCCGGTGGTCGGCTGATTTCGGGGACAGCCACTGTTTAGTCGCCAATAATGGGGGGCCGATTTCTGCGGGCTTTTTTTAGCGGCCCGGACGTGGCAAACTGCCATCAGGGTGATGCGAAGTTTCGTGCAATATGCAGTCTGAGGCAACGAAGCGGAGAAGAGGGAACCATTGGAATGGATGCGAGTGTCCTCAAGTCGTTGAGAGAGTATCTTCAGTACCTGATCGAGAGCGATGTGGAGGAGATCCACGTGCCCCGACCCTCGCAAACGGCGCCCCTTGCCGGGGAAGCCCGGCTGTATGGGGAGGATTCCGCGGAGGGGAAGCAACTGGAGGCCATTCGGGAGGAACTGGGCGAGTGCACCCGTTGCCCCCTCTCGAGAGGGCGACAGAGCATCGTGTTCGGGGAAGGGAATCCCTGCGCAGACATCCTGTTCGTAGGGGAGGCGCCTGGAAGCGAAGAAGACCAGACGGGGCGGCCGTTTGTCGGCAGGGCAGGGCAGCTCTTGAACCAGATCATTGAAAAGGGCATGGGCCTGTCCCGGTCCGAGGTCTACATCGGCAATATCCTCAAGTGTCGCCCTCCTTTGAATCGGACCCCACAGGACGAAGAGGTACAGGATTGCCTGCCTTTTCTGCAGAAGCAGATTGCAGCGATCCAGCCGAGAGTGATCGTGAGCCTGGGGCGTCCGGCTGCCCAGGCGCTCCTGCAAGTGAGTAAGCCCATGCACCAACTCCGGGGAAACTGGCATGCCTACGAGGGGATTCCCTTGATGCCCACCTATCATCCCGCCTATGTCCTTCGCAACTACACGGTCCCGATCCGGCGACAGGTATGGGAGGACGTCCAGGAGGTCATGCGCTT
>JAQYVQ010000499.1 GCA_030145435.1 Syntrophobacteria bacterium
TCCCAGGATCCAGACGCAGTGCGACTGGCCGCAGAGTCCGTTCACACCGTGGGCCAGGGCGGTCTTCACACCCTCCTTGACCTGCATGCCCCCTGCCTCGCCACGAATCTGGCGAACGGCTTCGATCATTCTGTACATCCCTGCAGCGATGGCTACATGTCCACTCAAGAGGCCTCCTGAAGGATTGACAGGTATGTCGCCTTCCTTGGCGGTCGCCCCGCTGGTCACCAGCTTGCCGCCCTCACCTTTCTTGCAGAATCCCAGGCCCTCGGTCCACATGAGTTCCTGATAGGTGAAGGCATCGCAGATCTCGGCCACATCGATCTCTTTCCTCGGATCCTGTATGCCCGCCATCCGATACGCCTTTGCCGCGGCCTCCTCCAGGGGCTTGCACTGGGACAGATCCCGATCCCCCAGCTGAAAGGCATCCGAACAGAACGAAACGCCCTTGAGCCACACGGGCTTGGTCCGGAATTTCTTCGCCCGCTCTTCGTTCGCAAGGATCAGACAGCACGCGCCGTCACTGATCGGGGAGATGTCCAGCGCCTTCAAAGGGTCTGCTATTCTCTCCGACTTCATGACGTCTTCAACGGTGATCTTCATCGGCGACTGTGCATTCGGGTTGTCCAGGGCATTGCCGTGATTCTTGACCGAAACCTGGGCGCACTCTTCCTCGGAAATCCCATACCTCTGCATGTACTTCCTGGCCTGCAGCGCACCTGCGGTGATTGTATCCAGGCCCAGACACCTTGCATGGATCGGGTCGAAGGCTGCGTTCGTTATCATGGGAGCGATATCCCTGCTCTCGGACCCCTTGCTGTGGGCCGTAATGAGGGTGGTGCCGTAAGAGCCTGAAAGGGTCCGACACGTCGCGTAGAAGGCTCCGAACGTTCCATCCCCTTCCACACCGCTGATGTTCTTGTCGAATCCTCCACTCACCCCGCCGACCGGCATGCAGGAGATGGTTCGCCCATCCCAAAAATCGTTCGATGTGGTGACCACGTTGTCCACTTCATCCATACCAACGCCGGCATCCTCCAGGGCGAGTTTGACGGCCTCATAGACCATCTCCGGATAGTTCTGGCGCTCCTTGGAGGCCTCGATCTTCGTTTGACCTATCCCTACAATTGCGACTCGGTCCATTCTTTCCACTCCTTTTCTAACCGATGGGTCTGAAGTAGGCGATGTCCCGAGGAGACCCGATTCTTTCCTCGGCGAAAACAGCCTCGACGCGCATCCCTTCTTTGACGGCCTCGGGGTCCACCTCTCCGAGCATGTGAAGGAATCCGGTATCCGCTCCATCGAGACTGATCAGTGCGTAAACAAAGGGGGCTTTCATCGGCTGTATGGCGTTGCCTTTACGCACAACGGTGAAGGTGTCGACGGTTCCCTTACCGGTCAAATCCACCCACTCGTCCGTAGGGACCGTGCAGAAGGGGCAGTTCTTCCTCGGCGGGACGAGCACCTTGTCGCATTTCGGGCAGTGTTTCCCCAGAATTCTCTTTTCGTCTCGAAGTCGGGTAAAGTAGTAGCTTGCCGTTTCACCGGCCTGCCATGTATAGGGGACCTTGATCTTCCCCGGCTGAACCATGTTTTCCGCATCACTCCAATAATCACCCATTTCTCGTCTCCTTGGTTGGTTTCGATTCCGGCAACAGGGGTTGCCTACACCGAGTTCCACTCCGCGTCGAGAATCGCGGGGAGCTTCTTCGCCCGTTCCTTGCCGCTCATGAAATCGAGCAGCCGGATGCCCTGCGGGTCGATCTCCTGGATCAGCTCGACCTCCTGCTTTGTCGGCACCTTGGTGATCGGGCAATCGGCAGCCACCTCAACGGCAAAGCCCGTGTTGCTCGTCACGTCCTCGGCCGTCACCCCCTTGTGCAGGGACTCGACCTTCCACTTGCCCCGTTCCACCATCTGCATCACACAGAGATTCGTGATCACCCTCATGGGGCCCGGGCGCAGGCCCTGTGCAAGACGCTCCTCGTCCGTGAAATAGACCCGGGTTCCGGTGATGTAGTTCACCTTGGGCACGAAGACCATCTTCGAATGGTTTGCGAAGTAGCCGACCCCCTTCTTGTGCAGCCCGTACACCACCGGGGCACCCGCCCCTCCGGGCAGGCGAAGGGCCCGAGGGTTCATCTCCCCCGTGGGCTGGCCGTCTTCACCGCGGACGGGCATGGCGAGCCACGAGATGTTGACATCCCCGTTCGCATCGAGCTGGGCGCTGGAAATCGCCTCCACATCCCCCTTGCCTCGCAGGTGGAGGGCATCGATACACTGTGTCATCGACCAGAGCCCGGCCGAGAACTTCGTGCAGGCCGCCTCGGAGTTGTGGAACCCCATTTGGAACGGATACGGATCGACCCCGCTGTAGCCCACGATGAAGGCATTCGGTGCGTGGGTGAGCTTGGCGAGCATGTAGGCCGCGTAGGCAAGGGGCGTGAACGACCCGAGCACGATCGAATCCCCGTCGTCGATCTGCCGGGCCAGGCTGGCCACCATCTGGTCGGCAGGCTCGAACGAATCGGCAGGCGTATCGATGATCTTGTCCGGGAACTCGATCTTCTTGACCTTTTGGGCCAGGGCGACGATCTTCTTCTGCGCCCCCTCCCCTCCGACATTCGCCTGGTACGCCTCTTCGCTCTCGCCGATGGTGTCCTGAATGTACTGCTGGAAGTTCTTCTTGTCCCCGAGCCCCTGTGTATCCCTCATCATCTGCATGAGGTGCGCGCTGTAGTAGGGCACGCAACTGCACGGGTTGGCTCCGAAGGGGGCATGGATCACCATGTCCACCTCGCTCCTGAAGAGCAGGGTGGCGGATTTGTTCTCTCGCATCTCATCAGGGGAGATAATCTCCTCGACAGTAACGATCACCGCCTTGGCCGCGTTCGCCATGTCCAGGTCCGACCCCGAGGTGCCGAAGATCTGTACGTTGCCCTGCGAGTCCGCCCTCTGGGCGTGAATCACGGCCACATCCGGCGCGATCGCCTGGATGGCGGTCAGTTCCTTGCCTGTAAAGGGGCAGGTGACCGTTTTGTACAGTTCGGGAGCTTCCTGGATGATGTCGGATCCCTTGGGCCCGTTGAAGGCGGCAAAGGGAAGCCCCTGCCCTTCCGCCTGAAGCCCTTTGATCATGCTGCAGCCTTCGATCTCGGTCAGCTTGATCGTCTTCTTCTCAGCCGCACGACGGAAATGGGGAGGTAGGCCGAAAGACTCGAGGCTCAGGAAGCTGAAGACCAGATGGTCCACGGCCCCTGCGGCGAGCAGCCACTCCATTTCCCACCCGCCGACGATGGACATGGTCTTCAGGCCCGTGATCTTTTGCCGAATGATCTGCCGAACCACGGCCATCGGCTTGTTGCAGCTCCAGCCGCCCCCCAGGGCAACAAAGCTCCCGGGCTTGATGTACTCACCGATGTCGGTCAGTTTTCCCAATTTCGATACAATAGCCGGCATACGTATTCTCCTTTTTTACTTGATTACATCAGTCCACGGGCCAGGATGAGCTTCTGTATTTGCGAGGTCCCGCCGCCGATGGCGAAGAGCTTCGCATCCCGGAACCACCGCTCCACAGGAAATTCCCGGGTGTAGCCGTACCCGCCGAGCAATTGTACGGCATTCATGGTCACGCGCATCGCGGCGTCGGCACCGTATATCTTCGCGATCGACGCCTCGAGGTTCGCATCTTCTCCCGCCGCGTATTTCCGCAAGACATCACGCGTCAGCATCTTGGTCGCCTGCAGGTCCACGACCATCTCCGCGAGCATCCCCTGCACCATCTGGAACTCGATGATCGGCTGGCCGAACTGTTTTCGTTCCTTGCAGTACTTCACTGCCTCATCGAGCGCCGCCTCGCAGAGTGCCCCACAACAGACCCCGACCAGGGCTCTCTCGAAGGGGAAGAAGACCATGGACTCGATGAACCCCCGGTTCTCCTTTCCGAGCAGGTTGGCCACCGGGACCCGGCAGTCCTCGAGGGCCAATTCACAAGTCGGGGACGCCCGGTTGCCCAGCTTTTCGAACGGCTTGGAGGACATGTACCCGGGGGTGGTGGTCTCGATGATCAAGGTGCTAATCCCTTTCGGCCCGGGTCCCCCTGTGCGCACGAGACACACGATCACGTCCGCCACGTTTGCGTTCGTGATGAAGATCTTGTTTCCGTTCACGACGTATTCATCCCCGTCTCGCACAGCCGTCGTCTTCAACGAAGCCACGTCTGAGCCCGCCTCGGGCTCGGTGATGGCCATCCCACCAATCCACTCCACGGAAGCCAGCTTGGGAATGTACTTTGCCTTCTGTTCGGGCGAGCCGTACTTCTCGATCCAGTGCAAGCAGAAGACATGGCCCTGAGCCGACGTGTAGGTGCCGGCACAGACCTTGGAGATCTCTTCCGCCACGATGGCGGCCCCGATCACATCGTGCCCTCCCCCGCCGTGCTCTTCCGAAGCCACCAGGCCGAGCAGGCCCAGCCCGCCCAACTCCTTGATCACCTCGAGCGGAAACCGCTCCTCATGATCGATCTCGGCCGCGATCGGCGCCAGTTTGTCCGCCACGAACCTGCGGACCGTTGCCTGGATCATGCGATGTTCATCTGTCTCGGCGTAGTCAACCGGCTTGTAGTTCATTGTCTGTAACCTTTCTTAAGAAGACTCGGATGGGGGTCGGGCAGAAAAAGAACGCGATAAACAGCCCAATCGGAAGGATAACGAAAGGCATCACCTTCTCTGGTCTGACCTACATTACATCTTACTACAAAATCGACAGGGAAAAGTCAAGCTTTTTTTCTCCCCCTGGGGATGCCTCAGGGCCTGCCTTGAGGGGTTCCGAGAGCGGAAGAGGCTCTGTAAGGGATGGAAAACTGCTTGACAGAGCGCCTCCGGCTGGGTACCCTTTACGAGGAAACTGCTTTGTCTATCTTTTTGTAGAAGTGCTGGTCTGACCTTAAAACATTCCTTAGGAGATCCAACCATGCCGGAAAACGTGGTATCCATCGTTCGTTATCAGGGCCTCGAGTCGATCAAATCTCTGATCGATCTCTGTGGGGGACTCGAAGGCATCAAGCCCGGCGCCAAGGTGCTGGTCAAACCCAACCTGGTCGGCTGGGACAATCAGGGGCCCTACCCTCCCTGGGGCGTGCTGACCACAAGCCTGGTCCTGGAGGGGCTTTGCGCCGCCCTGAAGGACGCGGGGGCCGGGGAAATCCGCATCGGGGAAGGCTCGATCAAGTGCAAGCACATCGGGTCCGGCACCCAGGAGATCTACGACAACCTGGGGTATAAGAAGCTCGTGGACCAGTACGGGGTTCGGCTGGTCGATTTCAACGAGGACGAATTCGACGAGGTCGAGATCGACACGGGCCACACGCTCAAGGTCACCCGTCACGTGCAGGAGTGTGACGCTCTGATCACCGTCCCGGTGCTCAAGACCCACGGCGGCACGATCGTGACCTTGGGCATGAAGAACCTGAAGGGCCTTCTCCACGGGAAGTCGAAGCAGTACTGCCACCATCCGGACAACCTGCTCGACCATTTCATCTCCTGCATTGCGGACAAGTTCACCCCAACGTTGACGCTGATCGACGGGATCTACGCGCAAGAGCAAGGGCCCCAGCACATGGGGTTCGCCCACCGATGGGATGTCCTGATCGCATCGACGGACGTGTATGCGGCCGACCTTCTCGGGGCACACATCCTGGGCTACGGCACGGATGAGGTGAAATACCTTGACGAATGGGCCGACAAGCACGGGCGCTCCAAGAAGGTCCAGGACCTGGATGTGAAGGGAGATGTAGATCCGGACGAGATTCGCAAACCTCTC
>JAQYVQ010000512.1 GCA_030145435.1 Syntrophobacteria bacterium
AATGGGCGGAAAAAGACAAGTTTGTTAGTATACCAAATCTGATGCTCGAACGGAAGATATGCGAGTCAATGTACCGGTTAAAGCCCGTCCAGGAAGGCTTCCAGGACTCGTCTGAAGGGGGCCAGTTCCGCGTCTCTCTCGAACACAGACCGGATGGAGTCCGCCGTATTCGGGATGGAGGGAAGGTATCGGTCCACTCCCTTCACGACCGCCTGGTAGGCAAACGTGCCGATCGCCTTCAGGTTTCTTTGCAGGCCGGTTCGCAGAAAGGCCCGCTGGAATTCGTCCGGATCCGGACAGGCAAGCCCAGCCCGTTGGGCGAGTTCCCTGTAGTGTCCGATCAAGGACTCCTGTTCCTCGAGGGCCAAACAGACGTACGAATCCCGCAGCAGGGAGGCAAGGTCGTAGGTGATCGGTCCGAGCCTGGCATCCTGAAAATCCAGCAGGGTCATCCGATCCGCCTGAACCATCAGATTGCGGGCATGGTAGTCCCGGTGCGTGAAGACCTTCGGATATCCGGCGATCTCCGTACAAAGTCGCTGGAAATGCTCGTCGAGCTCTGTTCGCGCGTCTGTGGATATCGCGTGGCCCCAGAGTCCCTCCAGGGCATGCTCCCGGAAGAAGCAGAGTTCCCGAAAGAAGGTCTCCGCATCGAACGAATAGGACAGGGCGTAGCAGGGACGACTCGAGGCCCTGGACCCCTCGCTCTGCATCCGTACAAGGATTTCGACGGCACTTTCGTAGCGTCTTCTCCTCTCTGGGAGGGATTCCCTTTCCAGATGGCTTTCGAGGGTTACGTTCCCCACATCCTCCAACAGGACGAAGCCCTCTTCCGAGGCATCGAAGAAGACCCTGGGCACGGGGATCCCTTTCTCCCTCAAGTGCCTCGCTACGTTCACGAAAGGGAGCTCCCGCCGGGAGCCCTGCGGCACCCACGGGCTCGAAAGCTGCATGAGCACATAGGACCCCTGATCCCCCTCGCCACAGCCCTCCACGATCAACCGCAGGTACTTCCGGTCCGATGCATCTCCCTCCAGGGGGACCGTACGAACAGGACTCGCGCCTGAAGATCCTTGCCGGATCAGAAAATCGATCAGACCCTCCGGCAGGCCCAAAGCGTGTAGACGAGCAGAGTCGGATGCCTTGGATGTCACTTCGTTCCTCCCACCTTCACGCTTCGGTCCGGAAAAAAGCTGCAAAGGCCACTGAGATTATTGACACTGTTCGTCGAAACGTGGTCGAATAAAAGTTTTCAGACTCGAAGATGCATGAGACCTTTTCGAGAACGCTTGAGAGAGGGATCTTCCCATGGTCGCCCAAAAGACGAGAAAGACAAGCGGTCCAAAGGTTACGAAAACCTACAAGGAAATCAACGAGCGCATCATGAAGGGGCAGGCGGTCGTTCTGACCGCCGAAGAGATGATCCACCTGGTCGAAGAAAAAGGAGCCGTCAAGGCTGCCGGCGAGGTCGACGTGGTCACGACGGGAACCTTCGGCCCCATGTGCTCCTCCGGGGCCTTCCT
>JAQYVQ010000651.1 GCA_030145435.1 Syntrophobacteria bacterium
GTTGCCGTATGGTCTTCCATGAATACATGAATCGGAACATGAAGATGTTCGGCATCGATTCACGAAAGATTATGGAACGAAACTGGTTTGCCTTGAGGAACTTCCACTGCCACTGGTTCGAGGACTCCGGCGTCCTGGACGAGTATCTCCGCTATCAGACCGAAAGCTACGAAGATCACCTGGGGCACATAGAGAAGACCATCCCGGCCAACGCGAGAGGGGGCAGCAGGGAAATATCACACGAAGCCATCAAGAAGGGTGTCATGGAACCTGTTGCCTCCGGGACGCCGGACTGCACGATGTACTGGATCAACAACAACATGGAGATGAGGATCACCGCATTCTTCAAGAGCAAGGAGGACTGGGCAAGGATTCCCGACTGGGACATGGACATGCCGGAAGACCTGCGCAACATCCGGCCTGTCCGTCTCGATCACGGCTACAATGAGGATAAGCCGACCGAAGCACTCGACCTCGCAGACATGCAGGCAGCCGCAGAATTTCGCGGAGGCGCCTGTCTATCCGAAACCATGGCCCCGGGTGATCTTTTCACGAAGCTCAGGTGGAAATGCGCCTTTGATCACGAGTTCGAGGCGACGCCCAATATCGTTCTCAAGGGCGGCCACGGGTGCCCCCACTGCGCTCCTCCCGGATGGAACTACGATGAGGAGGCCAGGAGAAACCCCTTCTTCGCGCAGGTCTGGTACCCGAACCACGACCGGGAAGAGAACAACTTCTATCCCGAGGACTGCTGGAAGGACGCCCTGGAGCGCTAGCGGGCCGACTTCGAACCGTAGCGATATTTCTAAGTCATCCCACCACCGCCTGTGCCCCCCCCTAGAAAAACCTATTTATCTTCACTATCTTACGCGACCTGTAACCTTTCTGCCCGGGCCTGGATCCTTACCCTCAAGAAGTGCATCAAAAGGTAATCGCAAGACGAAGTATTCAGGAGGAGTGGAAAAATGAAACGACGCGAAAGATCACATCACAATACAGGCCATAAACGGGGCTGGAGATGGCTGAAGGGTTCGCTCAGCATGCTCACAATTCTCACAGTGGGTCTGGGGTCCATCGTGTCGGGCGGGTGCTTGGCCGTTCCGGCGGTGATGTTCACTACAGCCGCCGTCACTGCCGTCGCGGTTGTCTCCGAAGGCGAAAGACTCGTCCAGTACCCGGACGCCGGGAGTTCCGCGATCGTCCAGAACGATACGGACGGAGAATCGGCCTGTAGACAGACTTGTCAAAGGCACGAGGCCCCGACGGAAGAAGATCAGCTCGACGCACGGGAAGAGCACAAACAGAGGACTGAGTGCGCCGCCGATCAGCAGCCGATGGAGATGACGCAAGCTGCCGATCTCCCGCAAGCATGATAGAGCGAAGATTCCCAAGAGGTTCTCATAATCGACATATCTTGCTCTTATCTTACCCGACCGTGACTTCATCTGCGTTTCGGCAACATCCTCCAAGGTCAGGCTTTCACTTTACAATCCAGCTGTGCGGTTGCATCCGAGAACATGAGCTGCCGGGGATCGTTATGAAGAATCAGTCTTCCATGTCGATTCTTCTGTCGATTCGGGAGTGGAAGCAGCATCCCCCATTAGGCCGTCCTGTCCGAAGCGTCCCGTCTGACCCATCTGAGGGGCTGCGACGTTGAAGGTCTGAAGAAAGGTCACCAGGTTGACGTTTCTCCCCGTGATTGCGAGTTTCTGGCGAATGCTCTCCCGTTGACGACTCACCGTGGCGGGGGATACGTGCCGAATATCGGCGATCTCTTTGGTGCTGAGACCCATTCGGATCATGTTGCATGTCTTGAGTTCCGCCGGTGTCAGCTTCAAGAACCTCCTCGAAAGACGGTTGACCAGCGGGGAGGTAATCTCCTCCAGATTCCTTCTCAACAGCCTTATGTATCCCTTCCTCTCCGGCTCCACCTCCGACTCCAGGGCATGCAGGATCGGCATGATGATCTTGTCCACGTTGGCCATGATCGCTTCCTTGATGGCGCCTTTCTCGTCTTCGATCCTGGAAAGCACCGTTCGCAATGCAGCGTTGGATTCCTGAAGCGCCTTGCGTTCCACTTGCAGTTCGGCATAGGCGCCGCGCAACTCATCCTCCATCCGCATTCTTTTCGCGGTCCTGCCCAACCTTTCCACCACCGCGTCGATAAGAGCCCTCTCCTCTTGCAGGAACGGACCCTCGTCCGACGGGGGCATCTTCCGGGTGTAGCAGACCTCCACGACCCCGACCTTCTTTCCCGTGATGATGATATCCGCGGACTGTTTATAGCCCGTCTCTTTGAATCCGGGGCTCCCGTATTCCTTCCCCTCGAAGACGATCCGGGCGCAGGTCACCTCCGGATACTGCCAGGAGGGGGGCAGGAGTTCCACGGCCCCCTGCAGCATGGCCTCCAGATTGGGCTCGTGACGCTCCACGAGCTTGGCGATTCCATACAGGCACTGCAACTCCTTCGCCCGTTCGCGAAGGGCGTGTTCCGCACGCATTCTTTTCGCAGTGGTGCTCAACCTTTCGGCCACGGCGTTGATAAGGGCCCTTTCCTCGTTCAAGAACGGCCCCTCGTCCGACGGCGGCATCTTCTTCTTGTAGTAGACCTCTACGACCCCGGCCTTCTTTCCCTTCGTGAGGATGTCCGCGGACTGCATGTCGGTGGTCTCTGTGAAGTCGGGGCTCTTGTACTCCTTCTCTTCGAAGATGATCCGGGCGCATGTCACTTCCGTATACTGCCAAGAGGGGGGCAGGAGTTCCACCGCCCCCTGCAGAATGGCGTCCAGATTAGGTTCATGGCTCTCCACGAGCTTGGCGATTCCGTACAGGCATCGCAACTCCTTCACCCGTTCGCGAAGGGCGTGTTCGATCTTTTTTCGTTCGTCTTCTCCCTGCATTTTGCTTCGGACGGTCTTCTTGGTCCGGTTGGCTGAAGGGAGGTTTTTCGCGCTCTCTTGCTTCTTCTTTCCTGCTTCGCTCATCTCTTCGAGGCTCCCCAGTTGCCTATAATTTATAGGTAATACATAGGTAGTAAGTGTAAGACCTGATACCTATAGAATATAGGCATTATATAGGCTTCCGTTCAGTATTGTCAAGAAACAAGAATCAGGCGATCCTTGGGTCATACGAGGCATGTCGAAGTCTTCAATCGGTACCGGGCAGAACAGTTAAGGAGTAAGCCATGGAAGCGTATGTTCTGGAAGAAGTATGGAACGGCAGGCAGAAACAGCCGCAGCAACTCATCGAGGTGCTGCTGGACGTGCAGGAGAGAAACGGCTTCTGCTCCGAAGAGGCCTTGCGGGAGATCTCGCAAGAGATCTCCGTTCCTCTGATCGAGGTCTGGCGAGTGGCAAACTTCTACAAGGCCATCTCGCTCCAGCCCAGGGGAAAGCATCTGATCACCCTCTGCCTGGGCACCGCATGTCACGTGCGGAGTGCCGCCCTCCTGGTGGAAGAGTGCTTTTCCCAGATCCGCATGGAAACGGGCGATACCTCCGTGGACGGCCTTTTCACGATCGAGAAGGTGAATTGCCTGGGAGCGTGCGCCCTCGGTCCGATCGTTGTTCTGGATGGGGTCTATCACCACCACATGACGCCTGCGAAGCTCCGCAAGCTCATCAAATCCGCCTACAAGCTCGAAGAGGAGACCATGTCCGATGCCGCATATCACAGCCCCGCATGAATTAACGGATCTCCGGAGCAAGCTTTCCATCGGCACCGGAAAAGTGACACACACACTGGCGATCTGCAACGGCACCGGGTGTCAGGCATCCCGGTCCACGCCCGTTGTGGAGGCCCTGAAAGAGCAACTCTCCGAACAGGGCCTGGGAGAAAAGATCCGAATACGAGTCACGGGCTGCCAGGGCTTCTGCGAACAGGGTCCGGTCGTCGTGGTCGAGCCGGGCGACACATTCTACTGCCGCGTAGCCCCGGAAGATGCAGCGGAACTCGTTGCGAGTGTGTCTCGGGGCGAGGCGATCGAGAGGCTCCTTTACCAGGATCCCGTGTCTCGGGAAAGGATGCGCACCGAGTCGGATATTCCCTTCTTTCGTTCGCAGGAACGCATCCTTCTCGGCCAGAACAGGCAGGTCGATCCCTGCTCCATCGAAGACTACATCGCCACGGGAGGCTACAAGGCACTGGCAAAGGTGCTGACCGGCATGGAGCCCGAGAGTGTCATCGAAGAACTCAAGGCCTCCGGCCTCAGGGGACGAGGCGGTGCAGGATACCCGACGGGCCGCAAGTGGGCGTCCTGCAGGGCCGCGCCCGGCGATCTGAAGTACGTCATCTGTAACGCCGACGAAGGAGACCCTGGGGCCTATATGGACCGTTGCGTCCTCGAGGGAAACCCGCACCTTGTAATCGAGGGCATGCTGATCGGCGCCTGGGCGATCGGCGCTCAGGGAGGTTACATCTACGTTCGCAAGGAATACCCCCTGGCCGTCCAGAACGCACGGACCGCGGTTGCCCAGGCCAGGGAATACGGTCTTCTGGGCCGGAA
>JAQYVQ010000070.1 GCA_030145435.1 Syntrophobacteria bacterium
TGGAGGCTGTTCAAAAAGTTCCAGATGCAAGGCAGGCAAAACATGCCCCCGCGAAGGCGGGGGTCCATGTGACGATGAGGCGTACTTCCTGTACGTTGAATGACGAGGGATGAAGCCGAACGCCGCAGATGGGACTTTTTCAACAGCCTCCTAAGCCGCGCTTTGCTCATCATCATATCGCGGTTGACCATCCTGCCAATAACAGGTGATACCACACTGGAGACAGCGGCCGGACTCTTTCTGGGCCTCTTCCTCGGTGAGGGTGAGCTCTGACTCGTCAAAGGTCTGGACCCTCTCTTCAACAGGAAGTTCGGGCATGGGGGGCCGACCCATTTTCTCGATCCCAACCAGATCCGTGAGTTCGCTCTCCGGAATTCGCTTCTTCTGCGAGTTCTCCGGGATGTCCACTGCCTGGCCCGTCAGATAGAGATGGATCGCGCGGGCGGCCTTCCGGCCACCTCCGATGGCATCCACCACGAGGGCAGGGCCGGTGAGGAAGTCGCCGGCCGTGAAGAGGTACGGGATGTTGCTCTGTCCGGTATCCTCGTTGGCGTCCATCGTGCCCCATCGGGTATAGGTCAGCTGCTCGAACTTCGGGCTGCTGTCCTTCTCGACGATGGCCGAGTCCGCCTTCTGGCCGATGGCCGCGATGATGGTGTCCACGTCGAGCAATGTCTCAGAGCCTTCGATCGGGACCGGCCTTCTCCTGCCCGAATCGTCCGGCTCGCCAAGCTCCATCTTGATGTATTCCAATTGCCTTGCCCGACCGTTCTCGTCCCCCACGACCCGGCTCGGTGCGGCCAGGAAGTGCAACTGGACGCCCTCTTCCTCTGCAGCGACAATCTCCATCACGTTGGCCGGCATCTCCTTGCGGCTTCTCCGGTAGAGCAGGGTGACTTCGGCTCCGAGCCGTCTGCTGGTCCGGGCAGCATCGATCGCAGTGTTGCCACCCCCTACCACAACGACCTTCTTGCCCACATCCACGGAGATGCCGAGGTCACGCATGCGCAGAAAATCGATCCCGCCCCACACGCCTTCCATGTCCTCCCCTTCGGTCCGCATCTGCGAACTCACCCAGGCTCCGGCGGCAAGGAAGATCGCCTCGAACCCGGAGGCGAGCAGAAACTCCACGTTGAAGTCGTCGCCGAACCGAACGTTCTTTCGAACCTCCACGCCCAGATCCAGGATCCCCTGGATCTCCCAATCGAGGGTCTTCTTCGGGAGCCGGTACTCCGGGATTCCGTAACGCAACATGCCGCCCAGGTTCGGCATGGATTCGAAAAGGGTCACCTGATGACCTAGGCGACGTAGGAAATAGGCGCAGCTCAGCCCGGCCGGCCCGCCTCCGATCACCGCCACTCGCTTGCCCGTGTCCGGCCCCTGTGTCACCTCGACCCGCTTGCCCGAGTTCATCTCCCAATCCGCCACGAAGCGTTTGAGCATGTTGATCGCAACCGGATCGTCCTCACCGCTCTCCCCGCGTCGGCACCAGTCTTCACACGGGTGCGGGCAAACCCTCCCACAGACGAGGATCAGGGGGTTCCGTTCCTTAAGGACGCGCACGGCTTCCTCGTAGTCCCCCCTCCGAATGGCGTCGATGTAAGAGGGAATGTCGATCTGGGCCGGGCATCTCTGCCGGCAGGGCGCGAGGCATTCGTCCGTGCTGTTCAGGTGGATGAGCCGCGTCGTGTTCGAGATCAGGGAGATGATTCCCTTGGGGCAGGTCTTCACGCAGGCGCCGCAGGCCACGCATTTCTCCGGCTTGAAGATCGGCAACCCGTGCTTGCCCATCTCGATCGCTCCGAACCGGCAGGACCTCACACAGCTCCCGAAGCCGAGGCAGCCTATCCGGCAGTGCTTCTGCCCTCCGAAGAGCAGGTGGGCGGCCCGGCAGTCCGGCATCCCGTTGTAGAGATAAAGCTCGTCGGCCCGGTCGCCTCCGGAACAGGTCTGTTTGGCCAGCTCGGGCTCCTTCAGGCCCACGGTCACGCCCATGACCGCACCTACCTTGGCGGCCACGGAGGGCCCACCCGCCACGCAGACATCGGCAGGCGCGGTGCCGGCCACGATCGCCTCCGCGGCAGCGCCACATCCCGGAAACCCGCATCCTCCGCAGTTCGCTCCGGGCAGAGCGTCTTCCACCACTGCGATCCGGGGGTCTTCCTCAACGTAGAAAATGCGGGAAGCGACACCCAGGCCTACAGCTGCGACGAATCCAAGACCGAACAGGCACAGGAACGCGATGGTCATTGTGTCACC
>JAQYVQ010000100.1 GCA_030145435.1 Syntrophobacteria bacterium
GGCCGGGGCATGAAGGTGGCCGGCAGGGTCCGTTACGACAAGGCCGTTACCAAGGCCCAGGTCGTCGGGACGAGCGTCGTCGAGTACACGGGCGGCGCGATCACAGAGGAGATCAAGTCCGTCTGGCGCCACGTCCTCTACGCCCTGGGCTGAAGGACCCGCTTTCCGTCATCCCCGCGAAAGCGGGGATCCAGTGGCACAGTGAATTCCTTCTCCCCTCTGGGGAGAAGGTCAGGATGAGGGGGGCTTCTATCACACCCACCCTCTCCCTCTCGAGAGGGAGAGGGAATATCGGTAGTACGGTGTTGCCGGCAGGCGGACATTGCGAGGAGCCGCAGGCGACGCGGCCGCCTCCCAGCAACGGGGAAGAAAGAAGAGAAAAATGAGTCACCACGTCTTCGGCCCCGTACCTTCTCGCAGACTCGGCCGTTCCCTCGGGATAGACCTCGTCCCCTTCAAGACCTGCACCTACAACTGCATCTACTGCCAACTCGGTCAAACCACGAATCTCACCCTTGAACGCAAGGAATGGGTCCCCTTCGACAAGGTCATGGAGGAAGCCCGGAAGAAGATCCGGTCCGCCGATCGCATCGACTACATCACCTTCTCCGGGTCCGGGGAACCGACCCTCCACAGTCGCATCGGTGACATGACCAGGGAATTAAAGCGGATGAGTTCCATCCCTGTAGCCGTCCTCACCAACGGTTCCCTCTTGTGGCAGCAGGAAGTCCAGGACGACCTGCTCGAGGCGGACCTGGTCATCCCCTCCCTGGACGCACCGGACCGAGGCCTGTTTCGGCACGTGAACCGGCCGCATCCGGACCTCGCCTTCGATCAGGTTGTCGAAGGGCTGGTCAAATTTCGGGAGAGGTACTCCGGAAAGATTTGGCTGGAGGTCTTCCTCTTGTCAGGGATTACCGGCATGGAGAGCGAGGTGAAGAAAATTGCAGACCTGGCCCGCACAGTTCGTCCGGACCTCGTGCAACTGATAACCGCGACCCGGCCGGCGCCGTTGGACTTCGTGGAACCGGTCTCTGTGGAAGACATGAATCGCTTTGTCCGCTTCTTCGACGTTCCTACCGTTGCCGTCCCAGCCTTTTCGCCCATCGCCCGGGACGTCCTCTCAAAGGCAGGCAGAGAAGAGATCCTGCGGCTCCTCGAGAGAAGGCCCTGCACGGTTGAAGACATCGCCCTGGGCCTGGGCATCCCCCCTGCCGAGGCAGAGAAATACGTCGCCGATCTGGACGCCCACGGCCAGCTAAGAAGCGAAACCTGCAACGGCTCCGTCTACTTCACCGCAGACCCCACCTGAACCATCATCCTGTAACTGGAATCCCGCTGCGCATTGAGCCGGGAGATTGCCACGCCTTCGGTTCGCAATATCCACAATTTAACGACGCGGTCCCAGTCGCCGTTATCCCCACACAAGTCCGTCATTCCCGCCCCCGCCTGAAAATTGCGGGGGCAGGCTCCAGCGGGAATCCCTCAGCCACCACCTCTGTCATCCTCGCGAACGCGGGGATCCAGGAGCGGCGTGGGGTCGCAATATTCGATCCTCACGGACACTGCGAGGAGCCGCAGGCGACGCGGCAATCTCCAGACTTCTTTCTTTTTGGACAATCAGGGAATCCTGCAGTCACTTTCCGAACAGCCGTTCCTGGAGCTCTTGGCGGGTTATTCGGAGATGGACCGCCACCTCCGAAAGAATGGCGGCGACTGTCCCAACCCGCAGAGGACTGTGACGGGGAATCGTAACGTGGTGCTCATGATCCTCTCGTGTCGTGAGCCGCATATGGCTGCCAGTCTGGCG
>JAQYVQ010000144.1 GCA_030145435.1 Syntrophobacteria bacterium
GCCCTGATGACCGCCATGAACATCAAGGATCCGGGAAAGCTCGCCGACTTCGTGATTGCCAACATGCCCGTCCCCCCTGCGGATCAGCAGGACATCCTGGAGGAGCTTCGCCAGCGGGAGCGAATCCGGAAGGTGATGGTCTTGGTAAACCGCGAGATCCAGAAGCTGGAACTGAGCAAGAAGATTCAGGAAGAGATCGCAGGGGAAATGGGCGAGGAGCACCGCAAGCACATCCTCCGTGAGCAATTGAAGAAGATTCAAGAGGAGCTAGGGGTAAAGGACGAGAAGACGGTCGAGATCGAGACGCTGCGCACGAGGATCGCAGAGGCGAATCTCCCCCCCGAGGCAGAGAAGACCGCCCAGAAGGAGGTGGACCGGCTGAGCATGATGAATCCGGCCGCGCCGGAATACTCCGTATCCCGGACCTACCTGGACTGGCTGATCGAGGTGCCCTGGTCCAAATCCACCGAGGACGATCTCGACGTCAAGAAGGCGGAAGGGATCCTCAACGAGGATCATTACGATCTGGAAAAGGTCAAGAAGAGGATCCTCGAATACTTGGCCGTCCGTAAGCTCAAGAAGGACATGAAGGGCCCGATCCTCTGCTTTGCAGGTCCTCCCGGCGTGGGCAAGACCTCCCTGGGAAGGTCCATCGCAAGGGCCCTGGGCAGGGAGTTCGTTCGCATGTCCCTGGGGGGCGTGCATGACGAGGCGGAGATCCGTGGCCACAGGAGGACCTATGTGGGGGCTCTGCCGGGCAGGGTGATCCAGGGGTTGAAGAAGGCGGGCTCGAACAATCCGGTCTTCATCCTGGACGAAGTCGACAAGGTCGGTGCGGACTTCCGCGGGGATCTTTCCTCGGCCTTGCTCGAGGTGCTCGACCCGGAGCAGAACTTCAGCTTCTCGGATCACTACCTGGAGGTGCCCTTCGACCTGTCGAAGGTCTTCTTCATCACCACGGCCAACCAGCTGGGCACCATCCCCGCTCCCCTTCGTGACCGAATGGAGGTCCTGGAACTGCCCGGGTACACCCAGGAGGAGAAGCGTTGGATCGCGAGGAAGTACCTCTTCCCCAAGCAGGTGGAGGCGCACGGGTTGCGGGCCGACCAACTCGAGATCACGGACAAGGCGATCGGCCGCGTCGTCCAGGACTACACCCGGGAGGCGGGCGTTCGGAACCTGGAGCGTGAACTCGCCTCGATTTGCCGTGCGGTGGCTCGCCGGGTGGTGGAAGGAGAAACCGAGGCGGTCCGCGTCGATGCGGCGGACGTGAGCGAGTACCTGGGCCCGGTCAAGTTCTTTTACGACATGGCCGAGCGCATAACGGTGCCCGGCATCGCCACCGGGCTTGCCTGGACCCCGACGGGAGGGGACATCCTTTTCGTGGAGGCAACCCGGATGGAAGGGAGGAAACAGCTGATCCTCACGGGCCAGCTGGGCGATGTGATGAAGGAGAGTGCACAGGCCGCCTTGAGCTACATCCGGGCCAACGCTGCAGACCTCGGGGTTGAGAAGAAGTTCTTCGACACGTCCGACATCCATGTTCACGTTCCGGCCGGTGCGATCCCGAAGGACGGGCCCTCTGCGGGGGTCACGATGGTCGTGGCCCTGTCCAGCCTCCTGGTGGACCGCAAGGTGAGATCGGATGTGGCCATGACGGGAGAGATCACGCTTCGCGGAAAGGTCCTCCCCGTGGGCGGGATCAAGGAGAAGGTGCTGGCAGCCCACAGGGCAGGGATTCGGACGATCCTGCTTCCCAAGTTGAACGACAAGGACCTCCAGGAGTTGCCGGAACCCGTGCGCAAGGAGATGACATTCGTCCTGCTGGACGACATCGGCGAAGCGGTCAAGGCGGCCCTCGAGAAGCCGGGCAGAGCCGCTTCCTCGAAGAAGGGGGCGGCAGCGAAAAAGACGATCAAGAAGAAGAGTGTGAAGAAGACAGTCAAGAAAAAGACGATCAAGAAGAAGGTCAAGAAGGCAAAAAGGGCGGGCTGATATCGGTCGGGTGATCGGAGAGACTGCAGACAACAAAGGGAGGTTTTTCCAGCCTCCCTTTTTTCGTGAGCCTGCGAACAAACACACAAAGCTGTGATTCCAGCGGAACCTGCCCCCGCAATTTTCAGGCGGGGGGCAGGAATTCCTCAGTACCATCGTTTCCCTCTCCCTGGAGAGGGTGTCGATGAATGGAGCATTTCTACTCCGCCGTCATTCCCGCGAAAGCGGGAATCCAGTGGCTTCAGGAGCTTAGGGATCCCCGCCTGCGCGGGGATGACGGCAAATAGGTGTTTTTCGACACCCTCTTGAGGGACAGGCTTGTTTGGGAATCCCTCCTGTGCGGGAATGACGGGGAGGCAGATGCTTTTCACGAATCAACAACATATCTTGGAGAGGGGACGGACGGTGGGTAGCCTATTTCGTGTACGAAACGGAAGGCATGTCGCTTTCGGGCATTTGCTTCTCGCCGTCCTGTTTATCTCCGGGTGTGCCGCCCTCAGCAGGGAATCGGCACGCGAAAACGAGCTCAAGAGGGCTGTTCTAGAGGACCAGGCCTTCACGGTTGATGCGGTTCCGGCGGATGCCCCTGCCCATCGGGCTGCTTCCTTCCGCCTCGCGGCCGAGGGGTACCGGGCGCTCCGGGGAGGGAAGTTGCAGGAGGCGGAAGACAGGCTGGAGAAGGCCTTGTCCGTGGACCCGCGAAACCCGTTCTGCTATCTCTATCTGGCAGAGATCCGCGCCAGGGAGGGCGAGACGCGGCAGGCCATCATTCTCCTGCATCAGGCTGAAGTCCTGTTTCAAGGCCATCCTTACTGGTTGGGCGAGGTTTACACGCGCGAAGGCCGGTACTGGGAGACGCTCGATTCCTGGGACGAGGCAAGGGCCGCTTACAGCAAGGCATTACAACACAACCCCTGGAACGAAGAGTCCGGACAGAAGATGCAATGAGGACAAAGGGGAAAGGTGAAAGGGAAAAGCAGCGTCATTCCCGCGAAGGTGGAATCCATTGGCTCAGTGGCGGGCGTTGCGGGGAGACGAAGCCCACGCGGCAATCCCCCTGTTACCGAAGCGTTTGAGGCCGGGAGATTGCCACGCTTCGCTCGCAATATCCGCGTCTTGATTGGGCACGGGCACGCGCACGGGCACGGACGGAGGGACGGACGGGATTGAGTACCTAGCAGCCAATAGCCAGGAAGTAACAATTGCCGTCATCCTCGCGAACGCGGGGATCCCTTGGCATCGGTAGCATTCCTTCTCCCCTCTGGGGAGAAGGTCAGGATGAGGGGGGCTTCTATCACACCCTCACCATTGTCCCTCTCGAGAGGGAGAGGGAATGACGGTAACGGAATGACACAACCTAAACAGGATTGAAGACTATGCGGAAAGTGAAGATAGGCAAGGACGTGGTGACCATGGCCGAAGCCGTTCGGCAGGCATATGCAGAAGGCCAGGAAGATGAGCTTTTCGAACCGATCGTTTCCGTGGATGCTCGCGGGGGTCTCGCCGGTGCGATTCGGGAAGGGGAGTGCGTGATCTTCTACAACATCCGCGGCGAAAGGGAGGTCCAACTCACCCAGGCGATCGTGGATCCGGATTTCAGCCACTTCGAAAGGGCTTCCGGTCGTCCCGCCCGTATGGCCACGATGATGGAGTATGAGGAAGGCTTGCCCGTTCAAGTGGGTTTCCCCCCGATTGGACAGATCAAAAACACGCTGGGAGAAGTGCTGAGCAGCCGGGGAATGCGCCAGGTTCGTGTCGTGGAATCAGAGAAGGCGATTCACGTTTCTTACTTCCTGAATGGAAAGGCCCCGGAGCCCTTTCCCCTCGAGGATCACGTGTTCGTGCCGTCCAACAGAGAGGTGCAGAACTTTGATGAAATGCCGGAAATGAGTGCGTCGGAGGTGACCGATACCCTGGTGGCAAAGTTGCGTGAAGGGACGTATCCGTTCGTGCTGGGTAACTTCGCCAACGTGGATGTGGTGGGACACATGGAGGACGAAGCCGCCGTAGGAACG
>JAQYVQ010000271.1 GCA_030145435.1 Syntrophobacteria bacterium
GTTGCTGTGCATCACGGCACCGTCGATGTGGTAGTCCCGGCAGGCCTTGAGGACCATGTCCCGGCGTTTCTTGACGGAGGTGCAGGAAACCATCGGGTAGGAGACCAGGGACTTGCGTGCCAGGGACTCGATCGGCTTTTCAGGGTCCAGTCGCATGGACCAGGCCGCGGAATAGGTCTCGGCCACCACGACGCCACCCATCTTCTCGAAGTAGTTGAACAGGCCTATGTTGTACCACAGGGGGATGTTGTCCCAGAAGAGCCGGATCTTTTCTTCCTCGATCATGCCGATCCCGGCCTCGGCACGTTCCTTGACCTCGTCGCGCAGCTCGGTCAGGAAATCCACGGCCACCTGCGTTCCCTGCCGGGTGACCATGACGAACATGACCCCCAGTTCCGCAGCCGAGATGGGCGTGGGGATGAACCTCCGGTAGCCCATGATCTCGTCCCAGAGTTCGCAGGCCCGGTCCGAGAGCCGGACCACTTCCTTCAAGCGGTCGTAGTCCAGCTTTCTGCCCGTGGTCTCGGTCAGCCAGTCGATCAGACGGTGCGTCTCGCTCACGCAATAGTCCAGGTGGTGCTGGCGGATGTTCTCGTACCCGACCTGGGGCAATTCGGCGGTGTGGACCTTGGCCTTCGGGAACCGGCGCTCCATGGTGTGCAGGATCTTCATGGCCGGGACGCATCCGCCGTAGGCGGAGATGATCAGGTCCGGCTCGGGCAGCCCGCCGAGGGGCGTGCCCTCTTCGTTCATCGGCCCGTAAACGTAGCCCACGATGTTCCGGAGGTAGCCGCAAAGGTCGCGCGAGAAGCCCATGGCCTCAGAAACCTCGAAGTTCGCCGGCGTAAGCCCGAAGGCGGCACAAACCGGTGACCAGTTCTCCGGAAAGACGGGCTGGAGGTCCATGGCATAGAAGAGCTCGATGACCCCGTTCATGGGCGGCATCCAGCCCACGGGCTTTCCCTGGGCCTTGGCCTCGTGCCCCTCGAGATAGAACTCGGCCACCACCCGGTTGAGTTCTTGTGCGGCCCGGAGCCGTTTCTGTGATTTCTTCGCCTTTTCCATCTCAGTCCCCCAACATTTCCACGAAGGATTCCACCCGGGTCCGGAGTTGGCCCTCGTTCAAGCCGGTCTCTTCCATCTCCACGACCAGACCGCGCACCCCTTCCGCCCGCAGAGCGTCCAGGACGACGGGCAGGTCGGCCAGGTGGGGCGTACAGAACTTCTGGAGGAAGAAGACCACCCCTTTGGCACGGGATCCGTTCACGAGGTCCACGAGGACAGGCGCCCGTTCCTGGGCCTTCATCCGGGCCGGACAGGGAAATCGCTTGAAGTGGCGGTCCATCAGGCGGTCGATCGGATCCTCTCCCCGGCCCGTGGGCGGCGAGAAGGCCCGCAGCCCGGTACACAGGTCGTCGCCCACCACACGCGCGCCCGAGGCCTCCAGGATCTCCAGGACGCGCGGTTCATCGATCACGCTTCCGGAGACCAGAACGGGCACGCCGCTTACCTCTGCGCTCGGTTGCTCCTCTGCTGCGGCCACGAAGCTCTCGAGCATGGGCAGATAGTCTTCCGGTGGGGTCACGAGGCCTGCCTGCACCACGGTGAGAAGGTCCACAGCCGGCAAGGCGAGCCGCCCCTGAGACCGCATCCTATACAACTCGAGGGAGAGCCTTCTGATCTCTCCGTACAGATCCAGGGAAGCGGCCAGAGCCTCGTCGGTCAGTCGCCCCCCGATGCGGTTCAGCTTCTCCCCCAGCTCTGCCAGGGTCTGCCGGAAGTACTTACGTGCCTCCGGGCTGTCCTGATAAGGCATGGGCACCGTGTGGTAGAGCTCGCCTGGAACGTTCAGCTCCCAGATGTTGATCACCCCGCAGGCCACGTCGCACGTGTACCCCTGGATCACACCCGACAGAAAGTCGTACTCCCCGCGCAGCGCCCTTTCCAGGGCCTTGCGCAGGTAGGGACAGATGAAGGTCGGCGTCAGAGAAGCGGCTCGCTCAACGGAGATCCCACCTCCCAGGATGCGGATCGGGACGAAGCCGGCGGCGTGAATGAGCTCGATGGGCGTGTACGTGCAGAAGTAGCCCAGAACCTTGCGGCCCCCTGAAGCCACGTCAGTGAGCCGTTCCCTCTGGTC
>JAQYVQ010000275.1 GCA_030145435.1 Syntrophobacteria bacterium
CAGGTAGTGCTGAAGGATTTGAAACCGCCCAATCGGGCCTCCAAAGGCTTCCCTCTCCTGCACATACTGGAAGGCGTCTTCGTACGCCGCCGCGATCAACCCCACGCCCATCATGGCCACCCCGATTCTCTCCGGGTTGAGTACGGAGAGGCTCTCGTACCATCCGTTGCCTCGGGTACCCAGGAGGTTCTCTTTGGGGATTACTACGTCTTCAAAAACGACCTCCACAGAGTCGCAGTGATGGCAGCTGATCTTCTGGACCCGGTTGATCGTGATGCCCTTGGAATTGCCCGGCACCATGAACACGCTCAAAGAACGGCTCGGTTTCGCGTCTTTCTCGGTCTTGCACATGGTGATCAAGTAGTCGGACACGTGCGCACCGGTGATGAACATCTTCTGCCCGTTGATCACCCACGCGTCACCCTTGTCCTCGGCGAAGGTCTTCAGGGCTCCCAGGATGTCTGTTCCTCCCCCCGGCTCCGTGAGGGCCATGCACATCTTGAGCTTTCCTTCGGCCAGCTGGGGCAGATACTCCTTCTTCTGTTCCTCGTTCCCCATGTCCGCGATGAACCGAGTCCCAAACCCTGTGGTTGTCCCTACGGCCAGGGCAACGGACATGGACGCCTTGCACACCGGCTCAAAGGAGATCATTTGATCCACATGGCCCACACCGTCTCCCCCATACTCCACCGGGACGTTCCCACGGAACAGGCCCATGTCTACGAACTTCTGCCACAGCTCTGGTGGGGGAAAGTCCACGTTCTCATCCATCCATTTGACGTACTCCTTGTTCAACTCCTTCTTGCAGAACTTCTCCATCGCGTCCCGCATCATCTGTTGTTCTTCTGTCAGGTTGAAATCCATCGCCTTCTCCCTTTGTTTCAAGCTCTAACAGCTAATACCCCTTCTTCACTTCTTCACCGGACGGAACTGGGGAAGCGTGAACTCCGAGGTTCTCTCCTGGAACACCACTTCAAGCTCCATCCCGTTCTTGAGCTCTTCCGGGTCGCACTCCACGATGTTCGTGATCATGCGCGGACCCTCTTCCACGTCCACCATGGCCGTCACGTAGGGAAGATCAGGCCAGAACGGGAAGGGGACACCGAAATGGTTCACCGCGTAAGCATTCAAAACGCCCTTGCCCGAGGACTCGATCCACTCGTGGTCATCCACGTGACACTCGGTGCAATAAAGATAGGGGGGGTGGTCGATGTGCCCGCATTTCGTGCACTTCTTGAACACAAGTTTGTGTTTCTTTGCCGCATCCCAGTACGGTTGCGACCATTTCGTCGGCTTCGGCAGGGGCTTCTTCATGTCTTCGTCCGTCAAGCCGAGAAGTTCCTTGATTTCGTCGATGTTCATGTCCTTCCTCCTCAGGGTATTTCATTGCCCATGATCGTGAAATGGCAGTCCATGAAGGCTCCTCCCCCACAGTTCTCTATCAGGAACCGCGCATTCGGGACTTGAGCCCTGCCCGCCTTGCCCTGGAGTTGGCGTACACCCTCTACAAAGATGGCGAACCCACATCCCGTTCCGGTGTGGCCCATACCCAGAGACTCCCCGTTTGTGGAACAGGGGTACTTCCCGCCGGGGCTCGTCTCTCCTGCTTCCACCAACGCGCCGGAGCGTCCCGGTTCGCAGATACCGAGCGCATCCATGACGATCAGGTTCACGCCCGGATAGGACCCATAGACTTCGTAGATATCCATGTCCGACGGGCCGAGGCCCGCCTCGTCGTACGCCTTCTGTGCGACCGGAGCGAGGTACTTTCCCATGTCCGAAAGATTTCGCGCCTTGGATTTGATGATGGAACGATGGGAATAGTCCGACCCCTCACCAAGAATGTACACCGGTTTGTCGCACACCTTCCTCGCATTCTCTGCGGTGGTCATCACATAGGCAGAGCCGCCGTCTGCCAGTACGTTACACATGTATGCGGTGAGCGGGTACGCCACCATCCGGCCGCCCAGGACCCTCTCGAGAGTCAGTTCCTTGTCCCGAAACATGGCGTTCTCCTGGAGTCTTGCCCACCGATTGCACGCGACCACCACCGAAGCCACCTGCTCGACCGTGGTGCCCGTCTGGGTCATGTACCCCTGGGTCACCATGGCTGCCAGTGCGTTGTAGGTCATCCCGTAAGGAACCTCGAATTCCAGGTCCGATCCCGCAACGGCGAAGTACTGGGCCTGCTCGTTCATGGAGAATTGGGAAAACCTCTGCGAATGAACGATGAGCACATACTCTGCCTCACCCGCCCGAAGGATCCCTTCTGCTGTCCTTCGGATCGAGTGGCTGGAGGCGCCTCCGGAGACCGTTTGTCCGGTCACCTGACAGTTCCGGAGACCGATCGCCTCGGGCAGGCGCCCAAAGACGACCTCTGTGTTGTACTCCCCCCCCATGATGTGGGCCGCGCCCAGGACGGCACCGATCTGCGACTTGTCGATCCCTGCGTCCTGGATCGCCATCCTGGATACGGAGTAGGCGATCTCGAACTCCGTACGGTCCGGGTAGTTCCCGCAGGGGACCTCACCCGTGCCGATCACTGCAAATTCTCCTTTGCTCATCACAACCCTCCTTTGTTCCACGAAACAACCGATTTCATGGAGGCTCTCCTTAACGTTTGGTGCGTCCCTGCAGAGGCCTCCAGGACTTCCCTGTTACCTCGATCTCCCGCTTCCACCACGGCCGCTCCAGGGCGGGCATGTTCTCACGCATCAAACCTTCGGGCAGGAGCGACTCGTGGGATTGCCAGGCCCCGATCTTGTACTCGTCCAACACATACTCGCGGCCCAGCCACGGGTTCTCCGAACAGGCAGGTACGAGGCCTGCCAGGCAACGGAGCAAGCAGGTATTGCAGCGCTTGCACCGAACGATCTCATTCTCCCTGCCTTCCATCAGCTTGTTCGGATACTCAGGGTCTGAGAAGAGCTGCCGGCCCATCGCATTGATATCGTACTTGCCGTCCGCTATGTTCTTCTCGGCCTTCACCGGATCGTGCTGTGAAGAGACGATGACCGGAACGTTCAGCGCCTTCTTGAAGGCCTGTCCGTGGTCGGGGATGTGCTTGGACCGGTCCATGTCGGTGATCAGGTGACCCCCCTCCTCGTAGCCTGCCCCGTCGGAGAGACTGAGGTAATCGATGCCCCTCGCTTCCAGATCCCTGGCCACGTCGATCATCTCCTCTTCCGTGAGGCCTCCCTCCATGTGCTCCTCTGCACTGATTCGCACGCCCAGGGCAACCCCGGGGCAGGCGTACCGGATCTGTTCAGCCACTTCAATGAGGAACCTTTTCCGGTTCCTCCACTCGCCACCGTACAGGTCGGTCCTTTTGTTGCTGAGAAGGGAAAGAAACTGGTGCTCCAGGTAGCCGTGGGGAGCGTGAATCTCGATCACGTCGAACCCGGCAATCACTGCAAGCTGACAGCTCGCGGCAAATTCCTTCTGCTGGCTGTGGATCTCGGCGATCGACATCTCACGACACATCTGGCCTGCCATGAAGGAACGCGAATACTCGCTCACAGCGTAAATCTCATCGATGTGTCTCGGTGCCTTCTCCCCCACGATCTCGTACGGAAGCCCGCCCGTGGGTGCGGGGGCCAGCTTTGCGTGGTCGTAGGAGTGGCCCTGCCGGCCGAAGCCGATCGTCATCTGGGCCGCCGCGGTTGAACCGAAATAGTGGATACGGTCCGTGAGCATACCCAACCCCTGGAGATGCCCCTGATGGAAGCAGTACAGGTTGCGCCCCCAGACGAACTCTGATGCGAGGCGGGTTCCCATGATGGCACCGGTGCTCACGAGGCCTGCGCCGCCCTTCGCTCGGGCAGCGAAGTACGAAAGCATCTGCTCTGTCGCCTCCCCGTCCACGCCGGACATGGTCTCGTTCATCGGCGCCAGCGCGATCCGGTTCTTGAGCTCGATGGGTCCGATCTTGATGGGACTCAAGAGGTGTGGAAACTTGCCGCTCTTCTTCTTTGCCATGATTTCTCCTTTCTTCGGTTCCGATCTCAAGTGCTCCTGTCTCTTCACTTCGAAGCTATCTCCGTTCCTTGCCTTCCAAGGGAAAGGCTCACCACCCTGTTCAGGGGAATCCGGAAGGGTCCGCACGGCGTGTTTGCGGAAACAATCATTCCTCCGTCGACGTCGAGAACGATATCGTCGCCGTCCTTCAGCGTTACTCGTGCCAGGCATGCCTCACCCTCTGGCAGAATCTCCACCTTCTTCGTCCTTGCGAGATCGAGCCCCACCTCTCCGTCTCCAATCCTTCCCGGCAAGAAAGGCTTCCCATTCACGAGGATGCCCTGTAGCTGCGTGGTCACGCCCTTGCTGTCCCGCAACTCACCCCAATCCGCCCGCCGGCCGGATCCCTCGGGTTGCTCGTTTCCCGGCTCTCTCAACCCAAGGCCAAAGATGTCCAACAGGGCGTCCAGCCCCTCCTCGACCGAGTACTCCGCGTCCATCATCAGCCAGTAGCCGAGCCCCTCTGCCAGCATGAGTTGAAGGAATGCGAACAACTCCACGTCAACATCGGCACGCACGAGCCCATCTGAAATCGCTCTGCTCAGGTCCTTTGCCATCGGAGCAGACATGATCCGAAACGCCTCCTTCGCCTTCAGGGCCAAATCAGGGTCCGGGCCCCCCAAGGCGATACGAAGCAGGTTCAGAATGCCGCGGAATCCCGGAAAGGCGTCGAGAAAGGCGACGGCACGTTTCCTCGTCTTGCCCTCATATCCCTTTTCGCTGCGTATCTCGGCCCATGCATCTTCGGGTACGATCGTCACCGTCAGACGGTCGATACACTCCATGAACAGCTCTTTCTTGTTCTTGAAATAGACATAGAATGTGCCCTTGCCCATGTGCAGGGCGTCGGTGACGTCGCTGATCTTCGTGTTTTCGTAACCCTGCTCCGAAAAGAGTTTGATCGCAGCATCCAAGATCATCTCTCTGTTCTTGCGTCCTTGATCTCTCGCACGCCCTTCACCCTCTTCCTCCCCGGAATCAACCTCTCCGTTCCGCCCTGCCCCACTTTCCGGCACCGACTGCACAGCCTCTTGGGGCTCGACTCGATCCAGAAGCTCCTTTATTTGCGCCAGAGGAAGCCTCTCGTTTTCCCTCAGCCAACAGATCTGTCGGAGCCTGTTCAAGTGGGTGTCGTCAAAGAGGTGAAGGTTCAGCCCTGCCTGACGGGGTCTGTGAAGCAATCCGATGTTAAGGTAGTGGTGAATCGTGGATCTCGTCAGCCTCGACTCTTTACAGAGCCGCGCGATCTTCATTCCCTGCGGTAGGGCCATCTCCTCATTCGATACCATTATGGGGTTCCCCTTAAATCTTCCAAATTGTACAATAGTACTGTGTGGTCGGTTACTGTAAGTTATAGATACAGCCATGGATCTTGTCAAGTAAAAAATCTAGGAATCCTCGGTTCTTGGTCTGTAATCAGGATAAGTATCTGTAATAATGGATTTATCTCTTAGTCATTGAGGATAGCTCAAGAGAAGGAAATCATTTCTCTGAGTTATACAAAAGAACCGGTGAGTCGGTTTTGGAAGGCAGAGAAGAGGCGTGCCGATCTTCTTGAGGGAAGGACCATGCTACCAATCGAAGAAGGATGGACTTGATTCAGACATGCTTTCGTCTCAGGCGGACAAGAACGAGGAAGAAGAGCACCCACGGGGCGAAAAAGGCGAAAAGGCCGCGGACTGGCCCCTCAACCGGAACCGTGCCGCAATTGTCCTGCATGTTACCGTTGCTGTCGACCCCATCGTCGTCCCATTCCCAGAATCCCGGGTCGGCACCGTCGCAGTCCCAGTCTACTCCATCATCAAACGGATCGCTCGCCCCCGGGTGCACGGAAGAGGCCTGATCATCGCAATCGTTTTGCCTGGAGACACCATCGCCATCGTCATCCTGGCAATCATCCCCGACGCCGTTCTGATCGCCATCGATTTGGCCACTGTTCGAATGCCGGGGACAGTTGTCGGTCTCATCCGGCACCCCGTCCCCATCCGTGTCACCTTCGCAAGGTGGGCCGATGGAATACAGGGTTCCGCCGTGCGGCCCCCCATTCCCCACCACCACCAGCCGGTCCTCGTACACCACCGGGGCCGCGGCGGTTCCGTGTCCCCTGCCGAACCCAGGCTCGTTTACCCGGCTCCACTGGTCTCCCTTAAGCCTCCAGACCTCGCCCCCTGAAAAGGGATTTACCGTGCAGATGTACAGGTCTCCACGGTAGACAACTCCGGAATGATACGTGATCGACTGGGTATTGCGCATCGGATCGCCTGCAAAGAGAACCTGTTCCCATCCGACTCCGTCGTAGCGCCACAACTCTGCGCCTGTATACCGGTTATCGGTGCCGACGTAGAGAAACTCCTCGTGAGATATCATCATCAGTGTGTTTCGATTGAACACATTTGGCCCGGCCCTTCCGAAGCCGTCGGTGTTGACCTGTCGCCACGAAAACTTCATGTCCGACAGTTCCCCTCCCTCGCTGCGCCACACCTCGGTGCCGGTACCTACGCGGAGGCTGTCGTAGAAGTAACCGTTTTCTGTTCCGGCATAAAGCGATCCGTCATGGACCGCCATGGTGGTGGTGTCCGAATTAAAGGGATCCAAGAACCCGACGAGGTTCACCCGAACCCATGTCACTCCGTCAGGGCTCCGCCACAACCCACAGCCCGGCATGAGGATCGGAAACCCCTGTGTGAAGATGCCCGCATAGAGCTCGTCCTGGAAGGTGATCAAGGAGGTAACGGCAAAGCCGGAAAAGGAGTCCGGGTCCACCCTTTCCCAATCATCCAGTTCCAAGGGGTGAAACACGCCGTCCCGCGTCCTCCAGAGTTCCGCCCCGGTGTGCCCATTCCATGTCCCCACATACAGCCGGTCCTGAAAGACATGCATACCCGTAACGCTGAAATTCTGCCATCCGAGGTCGTCTCCGGATTCGAATCCTGTAGGACAGACCTCGTGCCATCTCCACAGCCCCTCTTCCTGGTAGATACAGAGCACCTGCAGGCCTCCGGGCACAGGTGGGTCCCTCTTCAGGTCTCGTTTCCTTTGGGTCCCTACGTAGAGTCGTCCGTGAAACTCGACCATGGAGATGACGAGGAAATTCTCCTCCGCCCACGTCTCCCCGAGATCAATCGGCTCAAAGCTCGCGTAGAGTGGCGTGGGCTGGAAGAACCACAGGGCCAGGGCCAGACAAAGACAAACAGGTCTCCGGAAGAGGCCGCAGAGAGGCAATGCCCTGGGTAAAGAACTTCTCATTTCTTCCCCGCTTTTCGCCTGTCTCGGTTGATTCTCTCTTGTGCAGCATCCCGTAAGGAAAGAACTCTTGCCGGATCAACCCTTTGGGATCAATAGGGAAACAAGCCTCTCGCCCTGCACGGAAGACCGCTCTGTTGTGAATCTCACTATATCAGACTGAGCAACGGTCGTGCCAGAGTGGCGGGAGAGATGACAGGTGGGGGGGAGGGGAAAAAGGGGGAAGGACTCGGGTCAGGAACCGGCCGCCGCGGCACTCAGCGGCTGATGTGATTCCATGTGGTCCAGTAGGTACTCTCGGACCCTTTCGAATTCGGATCGGAGGTCCTCGATGAGTTCCCGGGCCCTTTCGGATTCCTTTTCGACGCGGATCTCTTCCAGCCGAACGGCGATTTCCTCGAGTCTTCTCGCGCCTGCATTCGCACTCGATCCTTTGATCGCGTGTGCCTGAATCTTCAGTGCCTCGCCGTCCTCCTCTCGCACCGCGGATTCGAGATCCGTGACGTGCCGTTCCGTATCGGCGAGAAATGCTTCGATCAGTTCCCGCTCGAACTCCCGATCCCCGTCGGTGATATCGTTTAGGCGCTGGATGTTCACGGGCACCGGCAATCTAGGAGCAGGTGGCGGAAGAGAGGGATTGTCTTTTTCATCGGCCCCCAGGCGCTTCTCCAGGATTTCCTTCAGGGCCGAGGTCGTCACAGGCTTGCTGATGTAGTCGTTCATGCCCGCCTCGAGGCACTTGTCTCGATCACCCTTCAGCGCGTGAGCCGTCATGGCGACGATGGGGATGTCCCGGCAAAGGACCTTTGCCTGCGGGGCCCGAATCGCCCGGGTGGCCTCTAGGCCGTTCATCTCCGGCATCTGAACGTCCATGAGAACAAGATCGTACGGAACGGTTTCCAAGGCAGTGACCGCTTCCTGTCCGTTGGCGACCGCGTCGGCGTGGTACCCGAGTTTCTCCAGAATGCGAAGGGCGACCTTCTGATTGACCACGTTGTCTTCTGCGACCAGGATGCGGGTTCTCCTCTTCTTGCCCTCCTTGAGGCTGTGGCGCGTAACGATCTGCCGAGCAGACCCCTCGGACCCGCCCGCCGGAATGCCGAGGACCGTTGTGAGACACTCGTAGAGGTGCGAATTCCTGACCGGCTTGTTGAGGTAGGCGGCAAAGCCGATCTTCTGCAACGCCGCCACATCCCCACGCTGTCCTGCGGAGGTCAGCATCACGAGGAGCGTGTCCGCCAACAGTGGGTCGGCCTTGATTTTATCGCCCAGGGTTCTCCCATCCATGCCCGGCATTTGCATGTCGAGCAAGGCGACCCGGAACGGGTCCCCCTCTGCCCGGGCCTGTCCGAGCCTCGCGAGTGCCTCCGGCCCGTCGGATGCCTCCTCGAACCGACACCCCCAGGAACGAAGCAACTCACGGAGAAGCAAGCGGTTGGTCGCGTTGTCGTCGACAAAGAGAACACGAGCGCCACGAATGTCCTCCGGAATAATCACTTCCACCCGGCTGCCCGCCGGCTGCTTTTCCAGGGCCACCGTGAACCAGAACTCGGAACCCTCGCCTTCCCGGCTCTCGACCCCGATCTCGCCACCCATCATCTCGGCCAATTGCTTGCAGATGGCGAGTCCCAGACCGGAGCCACCGTACCTGCGGGTGATCGAAGTATCCACCTGGGAAAAGGACTTGAACAACCGATCGACTCGGTCCTGTGGGATGCCGATCCCCGTATCCATCACGGAAAACCGGGCGGTCACGTGACTGTCCGTCTCTTCTTGCAGCGTCACCCTGGTGTGCACTTCGCCCTTCTCGGTAAACTTGATGCCGTTACCCATCAGGTTGATCAGGATCTGCCGCAACCGGCCCGGGTCCCCCCGCATCAGGGCAGGAACGGCGGACTGGACCAGGCAGCTGAACTCCAACCCCTTGTCGTTTGCCCGCACGGCCAGCATGTCGGTCACATCCTCGACCGTGGTGCGCAGGTCGAAGTCCAGGACCTCGAGTTCCATTTGCCCGGCCTCGATCTTGGAGAAATCCAGGATGTCGTTGATCAGGGCCAGCAGGGAGTCGGCGGACGATCGGATCGTCTCCGCATATTCACGTTGCTCGGGGGCAAGCTCGCTGTCCAGGAGCAAGCCGGTCATCCCGATCACGCCGTTCATGGGGGTACGGATTTCGTGGCTCATGTTGGCCAGGAATTCACTCTTCGCCACGCTGGCAGCCTGCGCCTTTTGGGCCAGACTGCTGGACCGGGTCGTTGCCTGCTCCAATCGTGTGTTCGCCTCGAGCAGCTCTCGACAGGACCTGTCGGCCTCCGCCTTTGCCGTTCGAAGAGATTGCTCGATCCTCTTGCGCTCGGTGATCTCTTTCGTTAGTTCGGCGGTTCGTTCGTCGACCCGAACCTCCAGCTCATCGTAGGCCCTTCTCACCAGTTCCTCTGCCCGTTTGCGTTCCCGGATGTCACGAATCGTCATCTGAAGGGTCGGGTTGTTGATGACGGGAAAGGCCTTGAGCGTTATTTCCGTGTCCAGCAAATCCCCGTTCTGTCTCCCCATCTGGAAGTAGAAGGATTGAGGGGTTCCCGCGAATGCATACTCCATTCTCTCCTGCAACATCTCTTCCGAGGCCCGTCCGTCCGGTTGCGTGGGCGGCAAGAAGGCGTGAAGGGACTGGTCGATGATCTCTCCCCTTCCGCAACCCAGGAGGCTGCACGCCTGATCGTTGCAGTCGAACACGACCTCAGTCATCAGGAACAGGGCGTCAGGGAAACTGTCGTAGAGCGTACGGTACTGCTGCTGGGTCTCGGAGAAGGATCGAAGGACAGCCATTCGCCTGTCGGACTCCTGGAGGAGCTCGAAAGCGCTCTTCTTCTCCGATCCCTTGATGCCCATCACTCCCGCGGTGTCCCATACTTTCTCGGTCAGCCCCTCGGCGATTTGGCCCACATCCTCCCGACTCAATGAGAGCGGGGTCCTCATCTCGTCGGAAATCAACCGCGGCGACTCGTCCCCGCCGGACCCTATCTTCTGGACGTGCGCAACCGCGTTGGCCAGCTGGAGGATGGCGGAAAGCTTGAGTGAAAGATCGACAGTACCGGTCTTCTCGGGGGTGCCATGATGGAGAGAGATCGCGTCACAGATGTGTTCGGGGATCTTCCAACGCCTTAGAAGCTCGCTGCCCACGGACGCATGGTCCACGCCCAATACGGTCTTCTCGGCTTCGGCCACGCTCATCTTGTTCCTGTCGGCAACCTGAATCACCTGCTCCCACTCCTCGGGCAGGTACTGGAACAGGAGAATCTTGCCCACGTCGTGAAGCATGCCGCACACGAACGATTCTTCCACAAAGGAACTGCCGGACCGGGTCTGCGTACTCAGGTCCCTGCAACAAATCCCGCAGGCCAGGGAGTGAAGCCAGAAGGCGTCCGGGTCGAAATTGTTCCCGTCCCTCTTTGCATCAAAGAGGCCCATGACCGACAGGGTGAGAACGGTGCTCTTCACAGCGTTGAAACCGATGAACCGTACTGCATCCGGAATGGTCCCTATATCCCCGGATTTCCGATAGACAGCCGAATTCGCCATCTTCAGGGTCTTCGCCGTCAGGGACGGGTCGCTCTCGATCAGGTTTGCCACGTCCTTGGCTGAGCTGAGCTCGTCTTCGGTGATCTCGAGCAATTTCACGGCGACCACAGGCAGAACCGGCAGTCCCTCGATTCTGTCCAAGAGCTTCTCTACGCTCGCCTGGTCGCTCATGTTCACCTCGAACGTGCGTACCCCAATGGCCGTTCTGAAGGGGAAAAGCTGTCAACCCCCTATTTCCATTATTGAATTGCTTATCGGATGTTTTTCTCTTTTGATTTAACGAATTCCCAAAAAAAGAGGGGTCTTCTACGCAGTGGGCGGTGGAGGAGAGGGGAGCCCGAAGGCCCCAAGATCCCGCCAGAGCCACCACTGCTCAGGACAGGAGAGAATGTGTTGTTCAAAGAGGTTGAGGAAGTATTCGATTTGCGCGGACACTTCCTCATCCGCCGGACTCTCCTGATTCCCCGGAGGCGAGGGAGGGTAGATCCTGATCCTGCAAATGTGGTTGTCCACCTGGACGATGTACGGCAGGCAGACCGCATCGTGTTGCCTCGCCATCTTGAAGAGCTCCGTTGAGAAGGCAGATTCGAGCCCGAGGAAGCGTGCTCTCACTCCCTTCTCCCCCTCATCCGACCCGGGGTTGTCCATCTTGGTGAGCAGGATCTGTTTTTGTTCCAGGCTCGTCTTGATCTGCTGATACGCCTTGCCTGCGTAGATGACCCGGATGTTCTGATCTGCTTCCATTCGCTCGAGGATCTTTCGATAGAGCATTAGTTCCGCCCTCCCCCTCCACACGATGCGACCCGTTTCCTCGGTCTTCATCGTGAGCACTCGATGCTCGTATCCGTTACGCGCGAGCGTGAACACGAATCGATAGAAGAAGCCGGTGTGGCATCCCAGCAAGACGACGCCTTTTCCCTTCTCTTGTGCCTCCCGGAGGTGGGAGAACCCCTCCAGGCGGACGGCTTTGTTGAGCCTTTCTACGCTGCACGACGAGGAAATCCAGGCATCGAAACGCAGGCAGGAGAGAAACCGAGCATAGGCTGCTCCCGTCCTTCGGCGTTCCCTGGGGGAAAGACGGTCCGGGAAGGCAGTCGACAAGTTTCGCAGGATGAGTTCTTTCTCGCTCGGCAGCAGGAGAAGCCAGGGCCACCTGAGTCGAAAGATCCTGTGGGCCAGGGAGAGGGGGAGCAACGACAGGACGGGGTGAACGACGAAGTACTCCACAACCTTGATCGGAAACCAGATCGCCCGGAGGATGGGCAGGATTCCGTAGAAGGCCTGTTTGGTCAGGAAACGGATTGGATCCTTCATAACACAACCCCGCCCTCAGTCATGGGACACGGCGATCATATACCAGGGGCGTTCGCGCTCACTCCGGGACCAGGGGCGAACACAGTACGGATTGATCCATCGCGCAAGAAATCTGTCTCTGGACAATATCGCCTCCACCGGAGAATGTCGATCGTTCTCGTCGAGATCACGGCTTATGTGTGGGCAGAGGAGAGTCCGCACCCATTCCCTGGCCCGCCACCCCCCTTTCATTCGGACCCACTGCGCATGTGTGGCGGCAATCGACATGGGGCTCCACCACGGAGCCGTCTTGATGATTTGGGTGTATCGTTTCGTATGGTTGAAGCGCGACGAAAGAAGGGTGAAAAAATCCTGTTCGTTCATCTCGGAGCAGTGAAACGGGTTCTGTTCCGGGGACTCACTGTGCACCGCCTTGTTCGGGGTCGATACGATGAGCAGGCCTTTCGGCGCGAGAACCCGGACACACTCGTCCAGGAACGCCTCGGGCCCTCGGATGTGTTCGATCGTCTCGAACGTGACGATCACGTCGATTGATCCACCGGCAAGGGGAATCGCTTGGGCATCGCCCGTACAGAACACCTTCCCATACTTCTTCCGGGCCCGGGAACAGATCGACGGGGACAGATCGATCCCTACAACGCTTTTCGAACCTGCTCGTTCGAGGGCCGCTGTTCCGTAGCCTTCCCCGCAGGCGATGTCCAGGACGCGCTTGTCACGTACGTACTTGGCGGCAAACCTGTATCGATAGGCATGCTCCCAAAAAGACGCTGAACATGCGGACCCCGGATCCATTCGCTCTTCTGCCATCAGTTTCTTCCCTCCGAGAACAACGATTGTTTCGATTTCTTTCATGTCTGCCCGAGGGTTGTCAAGACAGGTCGTTCTCTCGACACTTCTCAGAGCCTCGTGTTATTCTCGTAGGGACCTTCCTCCTGAACCCGCTCGTAAGGACAAACCCGTGACGTCACGAACGGAACCGTTCGAGTGCATTTTTCTGGAACTCACCAACCGGTGCAATTTTGACTGCCTGTTTTGTCCGAACGGTTCGATGACCCGCCCGCGCGGCCAAATGGACGATGCGCTGGCAAAACGTCTTCTCGATGAAATTGCCGATAAGGGCCTCTGCAGCTGGGTTAACCTCTCGTTGATGGGTGAACCCCTCTTGCACCCGAACCTCCTCTCCATCGTCGAACACGGCGTGCGCCTGGGCCTCCCGATTCACCTGATCACCAACCTGAGCCTCCTCACCTCCGAGCGAATCCGGCAACTGCTCGAGCTTCCGATCGCCCACCTGGCCCTCAGCCTGCAGACGCCCACGCAGGAAGGCTTCGGGCTCAAGAATGCCTCCGACCGCTATTCCCTTGAACAGAGTATGGAAGCGATAGACCTGGCTGTGCGTACCAAGCTCGAAAGTAACTCACCTACGGAGATTACAATTCACCTTCTGACGACTCGCCTCGAACGGCCAAGAGGCAAAGCCCTTCTCGAGAGCACACGCCAACGGCTCGGCCTGGCTCATCGGTTCCGAGAACGAGCCCGGTCGTGGGCCCGGGAGTTTTCCCTGCCTGTCCCGAAGCCACCACCTTTCCGGGAGCCTTTGCGTTTCTGGCTTGGACTGGACGCTTTTGTTCCCCTCCTCCCGGGCGTGGCCCTCTGTTTCAAGCGCGCCACCCTTTGGGCCAACACCCTCCTGGTAGAGGGAGCGGAAGTCGAGTCGCGAGGGAACGGTACCTGCCAACTCGCCCTCGACACCCTGGGGATCCTGTGGGACGGCAGCCTCACCTTGTGCTGTCTGGACTTCGACGGGGTTCTCAGCTTTGGAAGCG
>JAQYVQ010000341.1 GCA_030145435.1 Syntrophobacteria bacterium
CCGACAACTTCGGGGTTTCAGGGGGCATCTAAGAACAGTTGGAATTCAACCGATCGACCAAGATCCCTTGTGGTTATTCCGGAAAGGAATCCGTGATATGGAAGCACCTGAACGTACCGAAAAGCAGCCCGAACAGGGAAGGATGGAAGTCAGAGAAGGCGGGTTTTCGATCATCAACCCTGCCACCGGCGAGAAGGTGGGGGAGCATCCCCTGATGGGCCGGGAAGAGGTGGCCGGGGTCATCGACCAGGCCCGACGGGCCTTTCCGATCTGGTCTGAGACCCCCTTTTCGACCCGTGCCAAGATCTTTCGGCGGGCGGCGGGGTATCTTGCGGAAAACGCTGAACGATACGCCCGGATTGTCTGCTCGGAGACCGGCAAGACCCAGCTCGATGCACTTCTGGCCGAGATTTTTCCGACCTGCGACCTGCTGCACTATTACGCAAAGAACAGCGGGAAATTTCTGCGCCCTGTCAAGGTGGGCGGTTCGATGGTCCTGCCCGGGAGGAGAGCGTACTACACGTTCGAGCCGAGGGGTGTCGTAGGAATCATCGCCCCGTGGAACTACCCGTTTACACTCGCCTCCGGCCCGGTCATCTCAGCGCTCGCGGCGGGCAACAC
The DNA here is from genome assembly GCA_030145435.1 of Syntrophobacteria bacterium. GTDB lineage: Bacteria > Desulfobacterota > DSWW01 > DSWW01 > DSWW01 > S015-6. The sequence goes on from JAQYVQ010000341.1 coordinate 622, forward strand.
GGTGGTGCTGAAGCCTTCGTCCCAGACCACCGCCTCGGGGAAGGTCCTGCAGGAGATCTTCAAGGCGGCGGGCCTGCCGGACCAGGCCCTTCAGGTTGTCACCGGCAGCGGTTCGGTCACCGGAAGGGCCCTGATCGAAAACCGGGACGTGGACATGCTCGTCTTCACCGGCTCGACCGAGGTGGGGATCGAAGTCAGCCAGGCGGCTGCCCGGAATCTCGTGCCCGCGGTAATGGAGCTAGGTGGAAAGGACTCGATGATCGTCAGCCGCAACGCGGACCTGGAACGGGCCGCCCATGCGGCTGTATGGGGGTCCTTCTTCAATTCGGGCCAGACCTGCACGGGGGTGGAGTTCTGCTTCGTCCAGAGGCCGATTTATGCCGCTTTCCTGAGCAGGGTCCTTACCATTGCCGGCGAGATCGAGTCCGGGACCCTGACCGGACAGGTGGGATCCATGACCATGGAGGCCCAGGTGAGGATCCTGGAAGATCAAATCGAGGACGCCGTTGCCAGGGGAGCGCAGGTTCAGAAGGGCGGCAGAAGGGTGGACAGCGGAGAAGGCCTGTTCTTCTCGCCGACCGTGATCACGGGGATCCAGCCGGAGATGAAGATATGGAGGGAGGAGACCTTTGGCCCCATCCTTCCGATCGTTGCCTTTGACACCCCGGATGAGGCGATCCGGATGGCCAACAGCACCCAGTATGGCCTTGGCGGATCGGTCTTCAGCGAGGACATGGAAGAGGCACGCATGTACGCAAGCCGTATGGAGACAGGATCCGTAAACATCAACGACTGTCTCGTCACCTACGCGTTCCCCTCCCTGCCCTTTGGGGGGGCAAAGACCTCCGGGGTCGGCTACTACCACGGGGAGCAGGGGATCCGGAACTTCTGCCGCGTCAAGTCCATGACGGAATTCAAGGGCATGTACTCCAAAGAATTCTTCCACTACCCTGTTTCCCCCCGGGTGAAGGAGGCGATGGAGGCCGTGCTCGTGCTCCTCTACTCGGAGAGCATGCGGGCTCGATGGAGGGCCCTGCCGAAAACGACCGGGATCGCGGGCGAACTCATCCGCGGTATCTGGAAGAAGATGAGGGAGAAGCGGGCGAAACCCTAGCCCTTTGCCGATCGATTTCCTCGACCACGAGACAGTTGCGGCGGGATGGTCTCCAGGTCAAAGGGGGAGAGGGCGTTGAAGGCCTCGAGATCGTCCGGTGTGGAGTCAATTCGACGAAAGATGTTCCCCTCCAGCTCGAGGGTGGCCTCTCTCGTCTGCTCGATCCGAACCCTTCGCTCCGGGGTACCCCCATAGCGTTCCAACAAATCGATGAACCTCTCCTCCAGGGACACCACCGTATCGTGACGCACCCTCTTGTCTGCGTAGTTGATGATGTGGACCTCACGGAGGGGGTCGAGCGTGTCTGCGTCCGAGAGCCGCACGTGGGCCCGGACCACCTCTGCGACCCTCGGGTATCCCAGGTCCTGGAGCAGGCTCCCTCCCGTGCCCGCATGCTGCTCCTTGGTCTTCAGGCTCCGGGTCTTGGTGATGTCGTGGAGGAGTGAAGAGGCCACGATCAACGCCGGATCAAGACCCTTTTCCGGGCCGGAGAGGGCCTTCCCGAGGAAGGACGCCACCTGGCAGACCCGGTAGCTGTGCTCCACGATGTTCGACAGCATGGAGTAGCGGTCCATGAGCGCTCTGCAGGTGGACTCATCGGGTATGTTCTTCATGT
>JAQYVQ010000383.1 GCA_030145435.1 Syntrophobacteria bacterium
ACTGCGAGGAACTGGGTGCAGAGGCGATTTTCGTGGTCAATGTCTCAATCAATGGAAAGAGAGCCGGTACCGTTCAGGGCGCAGCCGATTGGGTGGAGTACTGCAATTCGCCTGCCGACGGTTCGAACCCGGGGGGTGGAAGTGATTGGGCGGCCCTGCGAGCCGCCAATGGGCACAAAGAGCCTTATGAAGTGAAGTACTGGGAGTTGGGTAACGAAGAGACCTATCCGGGCTTTGAAAACTACGCGCAGCGCGTAAACGCCTATGCCGCGGCCATGAAGGCGATTGACCCGACCATCGAAGTAGGCGTCATCAGCTCGGGGAGCGGCCTGGACGCGGTCTACGGACAACGGGCGTGGCTCGACTACCGTACCTTTATGCTGGAAAGGGCAGGAGATTCCTTCGACTTCTGGACCCAGCACCTGCACACGCCGGGCGGGGGCAGCCTCAACATGGTTCGGGAGGGCGCTTCGGTTGAGGTGAGCTTTTTTGTGGACCAGGCAGGAGACTACTGGTTCGAGGTGCCTGCGGAGGGGAGCTGCAAGAGCCCGCAATGTCCGGCGCTCTCTTTGCAGGTGGATGGAGAGGCCGTAGGCACTTGGACCGTGTCCCTTTATAGTGTGCTCCGATCGGGGAGCTTCAAACTGGACCGCGGAGAGCATCATCTGCGACTGGAAGCGGACTCCCTCGTGAATGGAGCGAGGATCACGGTTCGTCAACAGATGAACCTGTACCGGGCCGGGGCGCCGGATCCGTTCTGGGTGGACCTCAAGCAGAGCCGTGCCTGGTACGATGCTCTCCTCGGCGGTTGGCCCGTTTCGGAGAAGGTTTATCGGATCGGGGAGACCTACGCCGGGGGTAAGCCGGTCTTCTACACAGAAGCGAACACGGCATACGAGGAGGTGAAGTCTCTGCCATATTATTCGAAATCGTGCTATCTCCGTGAGATGCTGAGCACGGGCTGTATCTACCATTTTATGTTGCGTAACGGCGTGCCTCTGGCCAACCACTGGCTGCTGTTCCACGATCGAGCCGGGATCGGTGTTCTGGAAGGGGTTGCTCACGACGAGGAGGCCGGGGAGGTGGGCAGGCTGGATCCTCACAGAAGGCCGGTCTTCCACCTGCTCAAGGCGTATCGCTGGAATGTCTTTGACTGGACGATCTCGACCGAGGTGCTCGATTCCGAGAGCTTTCAGGTAGGGCCGCAGACCGGGATAACCCTCGGCTATGCAGGCCAGGATTTTGAGATCTCCTACCTGCAGGCCCTGGCTACGATTGCGGACTCAGGGGACAAACTCTCCCTTTTCGTCATCAACCTGCATCCTGACGAGAACATCCAGGTGCCCGTGGTTCTGGAAGGGTTCGAAAGGAAGGCCTCGGTCAAGGTGTTGACCCTTACCGGACCCTCGCCGAGTGCCGGCAACGAGCCTGAGGATTGTCCTTCCGGGGACTGTGTGACCACCGAAGAGAAGGACCTCGAACTCGGGGGCAACCCCTTCACGTATCGCTTCCCAAGACATTCTGTGACGGTATTGATCTTTAGCCGGACCGGCGCGGACGAACAACCTCCTCGCGTCCCCACCGGTCTCGCCGGGAGTGCGGGGGACGGACAGGCCTTTCTTTTCTGGGAGGCAAATCCGGAGGAAGATCTCAAGGGGTACAACGTGTATCGGTCACTCCTTCCAGGGGGCCCGTTTCGAAACAGGGTCAACACGGCACCGCTCGAGATCCCGGAATACCTGAACACCGGGGCAGACAACAACGTGACCTACACGTACGCGGTCACAGCCGTGGATCGGTCGGGCAACGAAAGCAGCCTCTCGGGGAAGGTGTCGGTCACGATGGGGGAAGGAGACGATCCGCCTGTCGGAGATGACCTGACGCCTCCGTCTCCACCCATCCTCATTCAAGCGGAGTAGGCCCTACAGATACCCGAGCTTTTCCAGCCGTTCCATGACCTCTGCTTCTTCCTGTTCAGAGAAGGATGCTTCGATTCCTTCCGTTTCCCGGGTGAGGTCTGTCTTGTAGTACGAGGGGGGAGTTTTGTCACACGCCTCGAACAGACAGTCCCCTTCGAGGCCTTCCGGAATACGCAACCCGGACAACGCCAGGGAAGTGGGCAGTACATCCACCAGGGCTGTTTGATCGAGGGACCGGGCGGTCTCCAGGGCCGGGCCGGCAAAAAGAAAGACCCCCTCCTGGTTGTGTTCATGCTTCAGGTCAGCCGGGCCCAACGGTCCGTTTGCGTAAAGCCCGGGTTCGAGATGCCACGACCCGGGATCCTGGATCACGGCATCGGGAAGCTGATCCAAGAGATCGCCACGGTAGATATCCCGTGAGGGGGACAGGCGGATGGGGTGATGGCCTTCCGTACGGGAGAGTTCGGCCAACCGGCTCGCCATCCGGCCGAGGAAAGCATCCGACTCTTCAGGAGGGATGAGCCCCTGCGGTTCCCGACCCTGGATATTCAAGAAAACGTCACAGTATTCGCCCGGACCGAGAAAGGCCATGGTCCGCGAATAGTCGATGGGCAGGAAGGCCGGGTATCGAATTCCAGGGGGCAGGAGATTTCGGAGGAATTGAGGCGTCATCTTCTTGATGAAGCTTAGCCCCGAACGTTGCATGATCTTGCGCAGGAAGAACCCCAGATTTTCTCGCCCGCTCCTGGATTCCTGCTCATCCGATAGCGTGAGGAACCCTTCTCGCACGAGCCACTCCCCGAAATAGAACACGGGACCCTCGGTGATGTTGATTCCATGGTCGCTGACCACGACGTGTCTCTCACCGTAGGGGATCAATTCCCCAAGATTCCTGTCGATTTCCTGGTAAACCCTTTGTATCATCCTCTCGTTCAACATGGCGTGCAGGGCCATGTCCGGCAGGTTGTAGACCACCATACAGACCTTTGGCGTGCGCTCTTCGATCAGGTGTTTTGTGACTCGGGTGCAGGCCTCTGCCTGATCGAAAGCGAAGCGGAGGAAGCCCTGGAGGCTCGAGAACTCGCTCGGGTGGTGAACCTCCGGCCGGTATCCCATTTGAAGGATGTCCTCTTTGAGTTCGGGCGGTGAGGTCGCGAGAGACGTGAAGCGGCCGGTGATCCCGAAGCATACGCCCTGTGGGAGAGGGCCCGGCCAGGGGACGTTGACAATTCCGCAGGAGATCCCCTGCTCGTTGCAGTAGTCCCACAGACCCTTGGCCGGCGTTCGTTGCAGAGCCAGGGGTACGAACGAGTATCCCTGGCGCAGGAAGAAGCCGAGCAGCCCGGTCTTGCCCGGGTTGACCCCGGAGCAGATAGAGGCCCAGGCCCCCGGCGTGATCGGTGGATGGGTGGAGGAGAGGGGCGCCAGGACCCCGTCGGCCAGGAGGCGTGAAAAGTTGGGCATGTCCGACGCGTACTTTTGGACCAGATTGTAGTCCAGTCCGTCGAAACCGATCAGAAGAAGTCTTGCCGGGGTCATAGGGGCCTTCCTGTCCAGGGCTCGGTCGAGGGCGATTCTCGGATAGATCCCTTCCCTCTATGACTAACACATCCGACCCGCCATGAGAAGCACCGGGGGTGCAGGGGGAGGGATCGGCACGAGTTGACATCGTTTCGGCCAGCTTGCTAGATTTTGACTGGAAGTCCCGATTTCTAAATCCCTTTTCGAGGTCCGGACGACACGGTTTGTGTTCACCCCGGCCGGGAAGGAGTACGATGCAAGGAGAAAATCGCTGATTACTCACAAGGCTCGCCTGCGCCGAATCCTGGGGCGGATCCTCCACGTTTTTCGATCAGAGTGGATGTCGTCTCTGGGCAATCGCCTCCTCATCATGACACACAGGAGAAGGGTGAGGAGGATCGGAAGAGATGTCTGGATGGATCTTCACATCCATCTGAGCGGCCGCGAGATCTATGTGGACGATGCGGTCTATATAGGGCCCCACTGCAGGCTTTACGGAAAGGGGGGCATTTGGATTGGTGCGGGGACGATCCTCGGACCCGAGGTCACCGTCCTCTCGGTGATGCCCTCCTACGAAGACCCGGAAAGCCTCCCTTTCGATGCCGGGGTTGAACCGATGCCGGTTCGGGTCGGCAAGGGCGTTTGGATCGGGTATGGGGCCACCCTGTGTCCCGGCATCCATGTCGGGGAAGGGGCGGTCATCGGGATGAGGGCTGTGGTGACTGAAGATGTCCCGTCCGGTGCCGTGGTGGGCGGGAACCCGGCACGGGTCCTGCGGATGCGTGACCCGGAGATCATCCGTTCCCTGCTGCGGGAGGACAAGCTCTTCGGAAGAGATCGAGCCCGGATGCTGAGGAGGAGGAGAATGGGCCTTGAGGAAATTGAACAGGGTGAAAGGGAAAAGGCGAAAGTTGAATGATGCGAGATGTTTGATTCTCTTTCTTTCGCCTTGACCCTTTCGACTTTTGCCTTGCGGCGTATGCCGCATTGGGAGGGTGTATGAGATGGTTTTGGCGTAAACTGTTCATGAAACGTCAGCATCCGACGATGGTCCTGGGCAAGGGCGTCCGCATCGCCTTCCCTGATCGGCTCGTCCTGGGGAACCACATCTCGATCGGTCGTGGCGGCTACTTGCAGGCCCGGGGCGGCATAACGATAGGGGACCACAGCATACTGGGGTCTCGCGTGGTGGTCCTTTCCCACAACCACAACTATCTTACCCCCACGAGCCTTCCCTATGACGCGGAAGAGATCGTTCGTCCGGTTGTCGTGGGTCGGTACGTGTGGGTGGGGATGGGATCGATGATTTGTCCGGGCACAACGATCGGGGATGCGGCCGTGGTGCTGATGGGATCGGTCGTCACAAAGGATGTCCCCCCCATGGCCATCGTCCGGGGCAATCCGGCGACTGTCGTGGGAACCCGGGACGAGGAACGGACCCGGGCGTTGATGGAGAAAGAAAGCTCCTTCATGGCTATGCACAAATGCCCTCCCGAGGATGTCTGAGCGCCCCAAACCGGCCTTTCTTGCGATTCATTCCGTGCCTGTGCTAAATAGGACGGATGCATTTTTCGGGTTTCGAGTTACGGGGATGAGAAACGGTGGGGGCGGTAAAGGGCAGAGCATGGCGTCGCGCAAGTACAGCCCGGCTGAGATAGAAGAGAAGTGGCAGGGCCTCTGGGCGAAGGGGAATCTGTTCCGTGTCTCCGAGGATCCGGACAAGCCGAAATACTATCTCATGGAGATGTTCCCATACCCGAGTGGCAACCTCCACATGGGACACGTTCGCAACTACTCGATCGGAGACGTGCTGGCCCGCTACAGGAGGATGACGGGCTGGAACGTTCTCCATCCGATGGGTTGGGATGCCTTCGGCATGCCGGCCGAGAACGCCGCCATCGAGAGCGGGGTGCATCCCGCGATCCACACGGAAAAGAATATCCAGAAGATGATCGAGCAGCTGAAGCGGATGGGCTTCAGTTATGACTGGGACCGGGAAATCAACACCAGCACCCCCGAGTACTATCGATGGGAACAGTGGCTGTTCATTCAGATGTTCAAGAAGGGACTCGCCTACCGGAAGAGCTCGGAGGTGAACTGGTGCGGTCAATGCCAGACCGTGCTCGCGAACGAGCAGGTGGAAGCGGGAAAATGTTGGCGTTGTGAACGAGAAGTGGACCCCCGGGAGTTGGAGCAATGGTTCTTCCGTATCACGGACTACGCGGAAGAGCTGCTCGAGGAATGCGCACGGATGGACGGATGGCCCGAGCGGGTGCTCACGATGCAGCAGAACTGGATAGGCAAGAGCGAGGGGGGGACGATCCACTTTCCCCTGTGGGATCGCGAGGGCAGCATCGAGGTCTTCACCACCCGTCAGGACACACTCTTCGGCGCAACGTTCATGAGCCTCGCGCCGGAGCATCCGCTCGCCATGGAGCTTGCCGAGGGCACGGACCGGGAGGCCGAGGTTCATGCCTTCATCGACAGAACCCGCAGGCAGGACAAGCGAAGTCGGACGTCCGCAGACTACGAGAAGGAAGGAGTTTTCACGGGGTCCTATTGCAGGAACCCGGTGACCGACGAGCGGATGCCCGTCTTCGTGGCCAACTTCGTGGTCATGGAATACGGCACGGGCGCGGTCATGGCGGTGCCGGCGCACGATCAGCGGGATTTCGAGTTTGCCAAGCGTTACGATCTTCCGATTCGGGTGGTCGTCCTGCCGGAGGGAGTCGACGACCTCCCTGCCGAGTCCCTGGAGGAGGCCTTCGAGGAGGACGGCGTGCTCACCGAGTCGGACCGCTTCACCGGGCTGGGGTCTGCCGAGGCGAGAAAGAAGATTACCGAGTCTCTGGAGGAGAAGGGACGCGGCAAGGCGACCGTGCAGTACCGTCTCCGGGACTGGTGTATTTCCAGGCAGCGGTACTGGGGGGCCCCGATCCCGATCGTCTACTGTGATCAGTGCGGAATCCAACCGGTTCCGGAGGAAGATCTTCCTGTCTGTCTGCCCATGGACGTGGACTTCCAGACCAAGGGTTCTCCCCTGGCCGCCCATGCCGGCTTCGTCAATGCCACCTGTCCGGTCTGCAAGGCCCCCGCGCGAAGAGAAACGGACACGATGGACACCTTTGTGGAATCGTCCTGGTATTTTGATCGGTACGCCTCCCCCCACTATGACCAGGGGATGTTCGACCCGGAGAAGGTCGACTACTGGATGCCGGTGGACCTGTACATCGGGGGCATCGAGCACGCGGTCCTTCACCTCCTCTATTCGCGCTTCTACACGAGGGTCTTGCGAGACATGGGCATGCTGAAGGTCAGTGAGCCCTTCAGCAACCTGCTGACCCAGGGAATGGTGATCAAGGACGGCGCGAAGATGTCGAAGTCCAAGGGGAACGTGGTCGATCCGGATGCGATGATTCGTCGCTACGGTGCAGACACCACGAGGCTTTTCAGCCTCTTTGCCGCCCCCCCGGAAAAGGACCTGGAGTGGAACGAACAGGGCGTGGAAGGTGCCTTTCGGTTTCTTCAGCGGGTCTGGCGGTGGCTGGAGGAATGGCGGGACGATCTGCTGGGGGTGGATCCCTATGATGGCCCCCTGCCGCCCCGGGAGCCCTTTACCGGTCTCTATCGGAAGGCCCATGAGACGATCCATCGGGTGACACGAGACATCGGGGAGAGAATGCATCTGAACACGGCCGTGAGCGCCATCATGGAGCTCGTGAACGAGCTCTACCAGATAGATCCGTCCCAGGTCGAGGACAGGGCGACGGACCGTGCCGTCCTACGGAAGGCGATCGAGACGGCCTTGATTCTCCTGTCCCCCTTTGCCCCCCACCTGGCGGACGAGTTGTGGTCCAGCCTGGGGCATGAGAAGCCCCTCCTCGAGGTGCCCTGGCCGACCTTCCGGGAGGAGGCCCTCCAGAAGGAGCAGATCACGCTCGTGATTCAGGTCAACGGGAAGGTTCGTTCCAAGATCCAGGTCCCGCAAGATGCCTTGCAGGAAGAGGTCGAGAAGAAGGCCCTGGAGGAAGAGAAGGTCCAACGTCTCCTGTCAGGGAATCCGCCGCAGAGGATTGTTTACGTCCCCGGGCGGCTGATCAACATCGTGGTTTGACATGGCGTTCCAGTCGAAAGGGAGCCCCCCGCGCACCGTCGTCGCCCTGGCCGGCATGAGCCTCCTGGTCGCTGTTGCCTGCGGATACCACCTCGGCGCCCATTCGTGCGAATCCGATGTGATGGCGAAAAATATCGCCATCCCTCTGTTTCAGAATCTGTCCCAGGAGCCCCGCCTCGAGAATCTGCTCACGGAGGCCTTCCGAGACCGAATCCAGGCCCTCCCGTGTGTGTCCCTGTGTTCACGCACGCAGGCCGACGCACTGTTGAAGGGGAAGATTCTGTCCGTGGAATCCAACACGGTTGCGGTCGATGAAGAGTTCTTTGCCCTGGAGTACAGGATGCGGGTCGTGATGGCGGTCTCCCTGGTTCGATCCGAGGATGGCGAGGTCCTGTGGCGAGACGACAGCCTGCAGGAAGAGGTATCCTTCTACGCGACCTCGGATCCTTTGTTGTTCAAGGACAACCGGGAAGAAGCCCTGATGGATCTCGCCAGCAGGATGTCCGAAAGGGCGGTGGACCGGATCCTTCTCGGATTTTGATCTGCCGAAGTGATTTTCCAGCCGAGAAAGGGGAGCCCAAGCAAGTGGCAGGACGATCCACCGGGGATGGAGCCGCCTCGTGGCGGCAATTCGAAGCCCTCCTGACCAAAGCAGAGCTCTCTCCTTTCTACGTCCTCTTCGGGAAAGAGCGATATTTCATCCGCGAGGCCGTGGCGCGACTCAAGGAACGAGTCGTCCCTTCACCGGATCTCCGCGAACTGCTTTTGCATTCTGTGGTTGCCTCCGAAGTGAGCGGAGCCGAACTCGCCGACCTTGGCCGAAGCGAGCCCTTCTTTTCCGGGACCCAGCTGATCCTCGTCCGGGACGCGGACAAACTGAGAGAGCGGGACCAGAAGGAGCTCCAGACGTATGCCGAGGACCCGGCTCCCTTTACCCACATGGTCTTCCTGACCGGAGAGGAGTTCCCAAAGGGTGCTCTGTTTACCTTCCTGAAGAAGCGTTATCCCGGGGCCTGTCAGGGGTTCCAGAGCTTGAAGCATGGTGCATGTGTGGAGTGGGTGAGGAAGATGGCGAAAGAAAAGGGCCTCGAGCGTCACCTGACCCCGGAGATCCTGGAAGGCCTGGTAGAGACGGGCCAGGCCAGCTTGGGGAGCCTGGAGAGGCAACTCGCCACCCTCGCCTTGTACGTCCAGGACCTCGAGCAGGACAAGATCGAGGATTCGCTGCCTTTCGCAATGCCGGAGATTGCCCTCCAGCAATCCTACCGGTTCACGGACCCCCTGCTGAAGGCGGATCTTGCCGACGCGTTGCAGGTTCTCGACCGGTTGGTCGGCCAGGGGATTGCCCCTCTGGCGCTTCTCTCGCGAATCGCCTGGGAGATTCGAAAGATCTGGCAATTCAAGGACGAAATGGAGAGGGGACAGGTTTCGGATTCGTTCCTGCGGTCCGTTCGGATCCAGCCCTTCAAGAAGGCGATGTACGCCTCTGCGGCACGACAACTGTCCTGGAATGCCCTGGGCAAGGTGTTCTTCTCCCTGGGCGAGACGGATCGTCTGCTGAAATCCAGTCGGCTCGCTCCCCAGATCCACCTGGAGGAGCTTTGCGAACGGATCGCTCGGTTGGTTGCCGCTGGGGGGCGGTTCAAGCGTTAGGGGAGGTGGTCAGGAAAGAATTGATCTTCCGCCTTATCCGAGAGACATGGCGGGCGGCCTTGTTTTTGTGGATGACGCCCTTGGATGCTGCCGAGTCAACGATGGAAATGGTCTTGTCGAGGAGCGCTTTCAGTTCCTCGGCATTCTGCTTTTCGAGGGTCTGTTCGAACCTTTTCAGGGCGGATCGCAGCGTGGTGCGTATGTGTCGGTTTCGGATTCTTTTCTTGTCGTTCTGGAGTATCCTCTTTTTCGCTGACTTGTGCTGGGCCAAGATAAGACTCCCTGTCGTCGTTCTTGCCTGGAAAGGAAAGGGTTGCGCCCAAAGGGCTGGATTGTCT
>JAQYVQ010000433.1 GCA_030145435.1 Syntrophobacteria bacterium
GGGCTACGGTCTGTTCGATGCGGAGGACAGCGCGGAGTCCATCCAACAGCTTTACGAGCGGGAGGGATTCCCGAATGCACTCGTGACCTTCAAGAGGAGGGAGACGGATGCGGAAGTCAGCGTCTTCTTCACGATCGAAGAGGGAAAGAAGGCGTTCATCCGCAAGATTGCCTTCGAGGGAAACGAGACCGTGCGGGACAAGAAGCTCTCCAAGCACGTGTTTACTCGGGCACGGCAGCCGCTTCTGTTGCGCCGCGGCACCTTTGTCACAGAGAAGTGGAGGAAAGACCATGATGCGCTCGTCAACCTTTACATGGCCAAGGGCTTCCTGGACGTGACCGTGGAGCATTCGCTCCAGCCCTTCAAGGAAAGGCAAGACCGGGCCGTGCTTCTCGTCCGCATCAAGGAAGGGCCTCTGTACACGATCGCCTCCTCGACGATCGAGGGAGCAAGCCCAAAATGGGAGCCGGAGCTGAGACGGGTGCTGCTTCTCAAACCGGGAGGCCCCTTCCACGAAGGAAGGCTCGTGCAAGAGGCCGGGCGTATTACACAATTCTACGCACAAAGAGGTCACCTCCTTGCCCGGGTGGACACGGATTATCAGATCCTGGAAGACCACACGGTGGACGTTGCCTTCAAGATCGATGAGGGACCCTTCTATCGACTCTCGGGCCTGATCGTATCCGGGAATCGGAAAACCCGCACCCGGACGATCGAAAACGCATTCCGGCTTCCTGAGGGAGAGCCGATCAGCAACAAGGAAATCTCCGAGACGCGGAGGCGCCTCTACCGGCTCGGGACGTTCGAAGGGCTTTCCATAAGGGTCCCGGGATTGGACGCGGCCAGGACAACCCCTACAGAAGATGAGGATGAGGAAGAAGAGGTCAGCCTGCCGGTCCTGATCGAGGTAAAGGAGCGGAGATCCCTCGGGATGGAGGTCGGGATCAGCTATGATACCGACTGGGGATTCGAGGGGCTTCTCTCTCTCAGGGAGGAGAACTTGCTCGGCAGGGCCATGAAGGTCAACCTGGATGTGATCGGTGGGGCCGAGAAAACAGAGGCAAGACTCGGCTTTGCAGACCCCACGTTTCTGGCCCAACGGGCGACCGCAACCGCACAGGTGAAGTATGAAAGGAAGAAGCAGGCGTCGTTCACCCAATCGCGGGTAGACTTCGAAGGGGGCCTCTTCCGGAAATTGCGAAACACATACGCACCCGGGTTCTTTCTGCTCTTCGACTGGGCAACCGTCGACGATGTGGTGAGCGACGCACCGGACGCGCCGGAGCCGTCCGAGACATTCAACCTCTTCGTGAGACCGCAGGTCATACGGGACACGAGGCGTAACAAGCTCTATCCCACACAGGGGGCCTACGGGGAGCTCAGGTTCGCGGTTTCGAACGAGGCCTGGGCCAGCGACGACAATCTGTTCGTCGGTCAGTTCAAGTGGCAGGACTATTACACGTTCATGCCCGGTGTGACGATCGCGTCCAGGCTCTGGTTGGACAACGTGGAGCCCTATGGAAGGACGGACCAGGTCCCGACGACCTATTTGGTCTTCTGCGGTGGGAACAACACGGTCCGGGGCTTTCCAAGGGACGGATTGGGGCCCAGGGATAGCAACGGGGTCCCGACCGGAGGCACCACGCGGATCATCGGAAACGTGGAGGCCCGCTTCCCCATCTATCGGTTGATACACGGCGTGGTCTTCGTGGATGTGGGGAGCCTGACCGAAGGCTTCGACGAAATCGAGTTCGATACCTTTCGCTGGTCCACAGGGGGCGGCCTGCGGCTGCACACGCCGGTGGGACCTGTCCGACTGGAGTACGGCTACCAGCTCCAGGAAAACCCCCCACTGGATCGTGGGGAGATCCATTTCGCTTTGGGATTTCCGTTCTAGACAGGAGGGATGATGAAACGGTTGTGTTTCGGCCTGCTGGGGGCGCTCATCGCGGCGATGCTCCTGGCAGCCGTGGTCTTGTTCTTCCCGCCGGCCTTCGAGTTCGGCCTCAGGACCGCCA
>JAQYVQ010000494.1 GCA_030145435.1 Syntrophobacteria bacterium
CCTGTCCATTCTGTCGGCAGGCGCTCTGGTCTTGTTCGTGCTGACCGAATTGCGCAGGTCCGACCCGGTCGTGGACCTGCGGGTGTATCGGGACGGATCGTTTGCACTGGGCAACCTGGTCATGTTCCTCGGTTTCTTCGCCTTCTTCTCCAGCCTCGTCCTGCTACCCATCTACGTGCAGAAGTTGTTGGGATACACTCCCTGGTGGGCCGGCTGGGTCCTGGCTCCCGGAGGAGTCGCATCTCTGCTCATGATGCCATTCGCCGCGAGGCTCATGCAAAAGGTGGACGCGCGTTACGTCCTCTTCGCCGGACTCGCCCTCAATGCTTACGCCCTTTACATGATGAGCGGGTTCAATCTCGAAGCCGATTTCAGCGCCATCCTGTGGCCTCGCGTCGTCCAGGGGCTCGGCCTCGGCCTCTTCTTCGTGCCCGTGGCAACGCTGACGGTCGGCCGTGTTCCGAAGGAGAAGATGGGCAATGCCTCCGCCATGTTCAACCTTGTTCGGAACCTGGGGGGAAGCTTCGGAGTGGCGGTGATGACGACGCAATTGACCCGGAGGTCCCAGTTTCATCACCACCATCTCTCAGAACACATGACCCCGTACGACCCCCAGTTCCAGGAGGCCCTTCAGCGAATGCGGGGGTGGCTGGACCTGCACGTGGGCATGGGACAGGAGCATGGGATCAGCCAGACCCTCGGCCTGATGTATGGAGAACTCAACCGCCACGCCTTCATGCTGGCCTTCAACGATGCCTTCTTCCTGGACTCCTTCTTCTTCATCGTGCCCATGTTACTGGTCTTCTTCATGCGAAGGGCAGATCCTGCGGTCGGACCTGTGGATGCACATTAGGCGTTACTGGCTATTAGCTAACAGCTAACAGCTCCGAAAGAACTTCCCGATCGCATCTGCGACTTGATCCCGTTCGAGATCAAGGGGCAGCAGGTGCCGGGAGCGCGTGAGGAGGATCCGGTCCTTTCGAGGGCTCGAGATGAGGTTGTTCAAGGCGAGCGCGTTTTCCCAGCAGACCGAAGGGTCTCGCCTCGACTGCAGGATCAGGGTGGGGTGTGTAAGGCAGGCACCCTTTCTTCGCAGAAGCCATTTGAGCTCTGCAAAGCTTTTCTCTGCCGGCATGAGGTTCTTGCGCAAGGGGGGGGCTTCCCAACCGGCCTGCCCCCATTGCCTGCGAAGCCACGCCCTGACCCCCGGCAGGCCATACAGCGTACCGACCAGACGGGCCTTGTATCGGTTGATGAAGAGCGGGGTTGCGAGCAGGGCCAGGGCATCTACTGTGGTGCCATGGCGAAGGGCCAGGGCCATGGCGATCAATCCTCCCACCGAGAAGCCTGCGACGAAAACGGGGGAACAGGTTTCGGCGAGTTCCAACATGCCTTGTTCCGCAGACCGATACCAGTCGGGCCAGCCTCTTTCCTGGAATGCCGATGCATCCGCCCCGTGCCCGGCCAGGAGCACCCCGGAAACGGTGAAGCCCATGTGTCGATGCAGTCGGTCCCCGAGATAACGCATCTCTTCGGGAGTTCCTGTGAGCCCGTGGATCACGAGGCAGCCTGCGGTCCCCCCTTCGAACCGGAAGGGGCCTTCCCCTGTCCGGCGGCCCAGGACTTCTTCAGGCGGGAGATTCCTCTGTCCGCGGGTGGGCTCTCTTCCCTGAGCTTCCTGTGCCATCCGCTTGCCCTAGATCAACATGCCCTCGACATGTACTCTCTCTTTGAACTGTTCTTCCGCCTCCACGATCCTGTTGGCCTCGTCCACGAGGACAACCCTCGGCTTGTGACGCCGGGCCTCGTCTTCGGACATCCACCCAAAACTCCCGATGATCACCCTATCCCCTGTCGTGGCCTTGTGGGCGGCGGCGCCGTTTATGCAGATCGTTCCGGACCCCCTCGCCCCGAGGATGGTATAGGTAGAGAACCGGTTTCCGTTCGTGATGTTCCAGACTTCGACCTGTTCGTACTCGATCAGATCGGACGCTTCCATCAGATCGGCGTCTATCGTAATGCTTCCCTGGTAGTGAAGGTTCGCCTCGGTGATGGTTGCTCTGTGGATTTTTCCCCTCAGCATCTTGCGTTGCATGGAGTCTCCTCCTGGGGTGCGAGATTCGAAGGGCTTCATTCCGCCTCTTCCCGTCCCCGCACGTCGTGGAATGGTTCCTGTTAGATTCCTTCCTTACCAAGGTCCGTAAGAACGCAGTTGTCTATTAGCCTCGTGTTCCCGGCAAAGGCCGCAATCGCCATAACCGTCTCGCCTTCGATTGTCTCCACGTCCGTCAGCGTTCCGGTATCGCACAGGCTTACGTAGTCCGCCCGGATGCAAGGATGGAGGCCGAGGATTCGGTGGGCTTCGTCCACAAGGACTTGCGCGCTTCTTTCCCCGTTTCGGTAAAGATCGCGTGCCCTGTCCAAGGCCTTCCTGAGTGCCAGGGCCTCCTTTCGCTCGTCCGGGCTCAAGTACTTGTTGCGGGAGCTCATGGCCAAGCCGTCCGGCTCGCGAACAATCGGGCACCCAACGATCTCGATATCGAGATTCAGATCCTCCACCATCCTTCGAATGACGACCAGTTGCTGGAAATCCTTCTTCCCGAAGAGGGCGAAGTGGGGCTTGACGATATGGAAAAGCTTTGTCACCACGGTGGCCACACCCCGGAAATGGGTGGGGCGTGATCGACCGCACAGGTTCTGGGTAACCTCTTCGACCGTCAGGTAGGTCTGATACCCGTCCGGATACATCCCCTTGTCCGTTGGACAGAAGACCCAATCGACGCCCACCTCTTGCATGAAGCTCTTGTCCTGCTCGAAATCCCGGGGATAGGCACCCAGATCCTCCTGGGGACCGAATTGCGTCGGGTTTACGAATACCGAGACAACGAGTGTGTCGGCCCTCTTCTTGCCTTCTCGCATCAAGGACAAATGGCCTTCATGAAGGCACCCCATGGTCGGAACGAGGGCGATCTTCCTCCCCTGGCCGCGAAGCTCTTCGGCAAGTCCCTGCATGGCGTGGGGTTCCCCGATGATCTTCATGGAATCCACCCTCTCTCGATCAGGGCCGGGTGGCATGGGGGCTTGGATCGTGTCGGTTCCCTTGTGCGGGTCGTTCGGGAGACTTCGAGGGAAGTGTGCCCCCTCTGTGGAATCAACGGGTGGGCCTTTTTGACGTGTGCCATCGTTCGCTCCGTCCCGGTCCGAGCCTGGATCCAGGCGGTACGTTGTGGTTCGTTGAAGTTGTGCGTGCCGGCTACGAAGAAATCATCGGAATGCAGGTTATCTTCCCGCTTCCTGGATCGCTACGTAGAGCCTCAAATTATATTAATTAGACCAAAGGCTGTCAAATACCAAACAGAATAGCGGGGGTGGGGTTCAGGGGAGGGGATCTACGTCGGGGGCGATGGTAATATACCGGACCCCTTTCTCCGTGTTCTGGATCTCTCGGATCAGGTTCTTCAGGTCCGCATCCCGTTGCACGAAGTCGATGTTGGATGTGTTCACGACGAGCAATGGCGTGTCCTTGTAGTGGAAGAAAAACGTATTGTAGGCCTTGCTCACCTTTTCCAGGTACTCCTGGTCCATCTCCTTTTCATACCAGAGGGCCCGTTTGCGTATCCGCTTGAGAAGAACCTGGACGGGCGCCTGAAGGTAGATGACGAGATCCGGCTTCACCACACGCTGATCCAAGAGCTGGTAAATCCATTCATACAGGACGAGTTCATCCTCACTGAGGTTGAGATACGCGAAGATTCGGTCCTTGGCGAACAGGTAGTCAGAGATGATGTTCTGTCGGAAGAGCTCGGTCTGGAGGATTTCCTGCTGCTGCTGGTAGCGGGTTAGGAGGAAGAAGATCTGTGTCTGGAAGGCGAACTTGTTCGTATCCCCATAGAACTTGCTGAGGAACGGGTTCTCTTCTACACGCTCGAGCACCGTCTTTGCCTGAAAGACCTCTGCAAGAAGCTTGACGAAGGTGGTTTTGCCAACGCCGATCGGGCCTTCCACGACGATGTACCGGCTTTCTCCCATGCCTTCCTCTCCTGACCCTTTCTACGCCTCATTC
>JAQYVQ010000498.1 GCA_030145435.1 Syntrophobacteria bacterium
CTGGCATCCATTTTGCCTTTCCTTTGGTCTGGAGGACCTTACGACAGCCGTCAGCGAAACGAAATGCAGAATAGGATGGAGGATTTTCGAATGTCGCAAGCGCGTTCCGAGAACGGGTCGACCTCAGAAATTCTGGGGCATCTGGAAGCCTACAAAAAGACGAGCGAGAAGTGCCAGCGGTACGCATCCCTGAAGGCGAACGTGGAAAAGGAGCGCCAGAGTGTCCAGCTGCATATCTACGAGAGAGTCAGGGCGGAATACGACCAGAAGATGCTGTCCATCGAACAGGATCTGAAGAAACAAAGAGAAAGCCTCGAGGAGAAGATCCAGGAATTACTGGACAGACGATCCGAGCTGGACGGGCTCTGCCGTAAGGACACAGAACGCCTGGAGGAAATCGACTTCCGGACTCGGGTCGGGGAATTCACGGTGGAGGAGTGCAAAGAAGAACGGAGTGAACTCGAGCAAAGGACGCAAGACCAATCCAAGGAACTGGCTCAATTGGAGGAAATTGTAGGCCGCTGCACGAAGTCAGGACTCCTCGCGGAAGAAGTGAGGGAGGAACCCCAGCCGAAACCGGAAGATGACGGATCGGAGCAGGCCTCTCGGCAGCCTGCTGAAGCCGAGGTGACGGCAGCAGAACCGGAGCCCCCCGAGACGATTGCAGCCGAAGCCGAAGAAGTCGGAGAAGACTTCGAAATCGTGGACGAGGATGAACCTGGTGACGAAGAGCAGACGCCTGTTGTGCACTGCCCGCCCAGCGTGTCATCCGGAAGCCCCCAGCCCCAGGCAGGCCGGGCTTCGGGCGAATTCGTGGACCGGCTCGGTCTGAAACCGCAGACCAGTGAGTACGTCACCGGTTATCTCGTCGCGCTGGAGGGCAGCCGGCAGGGAGAACGATTCCCGATGATCAGCTCTAACATCACGTTGGGCAGCTCGCCGGGCATCGACATCCGCCTGAGCGACACCGGCATCGCAAACTTCCACGCCCGGATCCTGTACAAAGAGCGAAAACACTTCCTGGAGAACCTCGACGGGATGGGCCGCAGCTATGTCAATGGCGTCCAGGCCTCGGCCGTCGTCGAACTCAAGGACGGGGATGTCGTACGGCTCGGGGACATCAAGATGCAGGTCGAGTATGCCTCGGCACAGAAAAAGTCCGTGAATTGAAGAAAGACAGCATGCTCCTTCCCTGCCCGCACTGCAAAAGGCGCTTCAAGCTCTCACCGGATCGAATCCCGGCCGGAGCAGCCAAGCTCAGATGTCCTGCCTGCAAGGGACTTTTCGTCGTCGACACCTCGCCCCTCCGGAGGGTTCCAGACCCGACCCCTCGCCCCATCTCGCAACAGCCCTCACCCGACAATGCTCCCAAGGAGACGCCTCCGCCCGTCTCTGGCAGCAACGAGGAGCCATGTGAGGGGCCTTCGCGCAGACGCAGGCCCTCGGCTGCCCTGTGGGCCCTGATCCCTGTGTCGGGCCTTCTCGTGCTGCTCATCGGGTTTCTCGCACCGGTCGCCAGGATAACACCGACGGCATCCGTCCATCAGACCGCCCAGGGAGGGCCGTCCGCGTCCTGCGCTCTCCGTTCCCCTATCTTCGACCAGGCGAACAAGGACGCGCCTGAGGCGAAGTCCGTCCGGCAAGTCAAACAAGACGAGCCTGGCCCTTCTCAAAACCAGGGGCCCCGAACGTATCAATCCATGTGGCCCTTCTCCCCGGTGGGAAAGCAGAAGAGCTGCGAGTACCTCGCGCAACTCGGGGACGAGGCGCGTCTAAAGCAGGCCGATGAGCCCGGCAGTCTCTATGCCCCCTGGATCGCCTACCTGAGCCTGGAGACCTCGTCGAGCCCCGCCTGTGACTTGGAAGCGGCCTTTGGCACTGCCACCGACGCCATCGCAAAGCGCAAGCTCTGCGGCCGGGGGTACGCGTTCCTTTCCGCCTATTACTCCTACAAGAGGGTCCTGGACCGGTCCCGCTCGTTCCTCGAAGAGGCGCTCCAGGCCTCCCCGCAGGATCCCTGGGTAAAACTCGTGGAGGGCGTGGTCCATGAACGAGACCTTCGCGACGGCGAACAAGCGGTTCGCATCCTGAACGATCTGCTTCGAAAGGATCCATCCTTTGCCCTCGCCCAGTATCACCTCGCCAAGATCTACCTCAAGGAGGACGAGTACGGGAAAGCAAAGGACCTTTTCTCTCGCCTCGAAAAGGCGTTCCCTCAGCAGCAGGGGTTCATGAGGATTCGCGAGTCCCTCGCCGGCATAGAGCATGTCCCCTACTACAGTGTCGAGAGGGCCAAAGGGCTTTTGAAGGTCAGCAGAGCCCTTTCCGACCTGATGGACTATCCCCTCGCCGGGCAGCTCTGCCGCACGGTTCTGGAGGACATGCCGGGCACGCTTCCCAAGGCGGAGAAGAAGTCCGCCTTCTACGATCTGGGTAGAATCTCCGAGATCACAGGAGACAAAGAGACGGCCTTTGCCTGCTACCAGAACGCGCTCCGAATCGACCCCTTCTACCGAGATGCCCGCGAACGGATCGGGTCCATCCTGAAGGGCGACGCCCAGACTTCCT
>JAQYVQ010000500.1 GCA_030145435.1 Syntrophobacteria bacterium
GCGGCCCCCTCGGCTCTGAGAGAAGTCGAGAGCCCTACCACTGCATGTTTGGCCGTGGCGTAGGGTACCTCGAGCGGCACCGGCATGAGCCCACACAACGAAGAGGTGTTGACGATATGGCCAAAGCCCTGCCTGACCATCAAGGAATAGGCAAGTCTTGTCCCGTGGACGACGCCCATCAGGTTAATATCGAGCACACGGTTCCAGTGCTCGGGGAGCAAGTCCCGGGCCTCGCCCGCGATGTTAATGCCCGCGTTGTTGAACATGTAGTCAAGTCGACCGTGCTCCGCGACCGTCTCATCGATGAGCTTCCCGATCGCCTCGGCCTCTCTCACGTCCAGCACGGCAGCGGACGCGGAGCCTCCATTGCCAGAGATGGCCTTCGAGACTTCCTGAGCCCCCTCCAGATTGATGTCTGCAACCACCGTTGTGGCGCCGTACTTGCCCAACGCCTCACAGACAGCACGTCCGATACCGGAAGCCCCTCCGGTTACGATTGCGACTTTCCCCTTGAAGCAGTCCATAGTCTTCTCACCTTTCCTTTTTTTGAATAGTGTCTTCAGAGGATGTTCACTGTTTTCTCCGTGGCGCGGGATCAAGGGAGCGGGGCGCGCAGCACGGTCCGGAGAAGAACCTTCCAGTCCGAGTCGGCTACCGGTTCGCCGGACAGGGCCACCGCGGGACGGCCGACGATCTCCGTACCCTGAAGGAAGAAGGTTCCGAGTTCGGTGTAGAGCTTGTCGAGATCGTGGGACACATTCCAGACCACCG
The DNA here is from genome assembly GCA_030145435.1 of Syntrophobacteria bacterium. Classification (GTDB taxonomy): domain Bacteria; phylum Desulfobacterota; class DSWW01; order DSWW01; family DSWW01; genus S015-6. The sequence goes on from JAQYVQ010000500.1 coordinate 772, forward strand.
TGTCCTCGAACAGGATGGCCCGCAATCGTTTCTCATGCAGCGGACCTTCCAGCCAAAATCGTATGCCGGGGGTCTTTCTCGAGCTTCCGGGCAGGGCGTACTGGAGTTCCAGAAGACTCATCTGCTCGAAGGGCAGCACCTGTGGCAGCATGGAGAGTATCTCATCAGTCCGTTTTTTCATCGAGACGGTCAGTTGCGGCACCTCATGGTCGAGTTGCGAAAGGGCTGTGGTCACCTCTTGAAGAAAGGCCTCGAGAGAAGCCGAGTAACGGACCACGAGAGACGCTTCCGTTTCAACCATGGCACTCTCGATCCGTTCTCAATGTATGTAGGGTGGTTTGTCCTGATCGTTCCCGCCGTCGATGACACGGAATTTCTTCTTCATCCTCTTGAGTTTCCACTCCAGACAACGCCGGTGGAGCAGACGGAAATGGCCCCACCCGCGCAGGTAGATGTATCCGATGATGAGGCCGCTCAGATGCGCCAGGTGGCTGATGCCGCTTCCCGGGAGGGTCAGGGTGGAGTAGAAGGCGACGGCGCCGATGAACAGAACGAAATGTTTGGCCCGGATCGGAAGGACGAACCAGAGGAGAATCTTGCGGTCAGGGAACAGCAGGCCGTAGGCGAGCAGCACCCCGTACAGGGCGCCCGATGCCCCGATCGTCGGAACAAGGCTCGCATTTGCGGGCGTCAGAAGGGCGACGAAGAGCCCGGCCCCGATGCCGCATACGAAGAAGTATTTTAGAAAGAAACGGTTTCCCCACGCCCTCTCCAACTCGCAGCCGAACATCCAGAGCACGAGCAGGTTGAAGGCGAGATGCAAGACTCCCCCGTGGAGGAAGAGGTAAGTGACCGGTTGCCACAGAAAGAAGCGGTGGGTTACGAAGTAAGGTACGAGGCCGAGCAAGGGCTCCAGGGCGTAGCCGAAGAGCCTCTGTGTGAGGGCCTGAAGAAAGAACCCGGCCACCGTAACGATCAGGAGAATCTTGACACAAGGAGTTGTGGGACCGCCGAAGCTGAACTGAACGCGCTGGGGAGGGTGCATATCTCTTGTCCGGCCTCCTCTCAGTTGGGTGCAACCACGATCGTGATTTGTTCCATGGGAATCCGAAAGGCCCCCTGGATCAGGGCCTTCATTTCTTCCGCCGCCGCTTCTCGGGATCCCCTTCCGGCGGCCCATTTCGCCAGGCCGTCCTCGTCGACCAGGAGGGTCACGGTGATGTTCTCTTCCGCCTGCACACGGGGCTCGAAATCGATGGCAAAGTAGTCGACATCGATGTGGGTGATCACCGTGTTCCTTCCGATGGGGGTCGTCAACCTCTGGAGAAGGACGCCGATTTTCTCGTTGTACTCCTGCTCGCGGGAACGCACATAGGCCCTCTTCTTCGCGAGGAGTTCGGACGACAGGGTCTTCTCCAGGATCTCCATCCTCTTCAGGCCGACGTCACGGTCCTCGCCGACCATCTTCAGGGTCATGCTCGACTCTGTGGGGTGGCTGCCTGCCCCCTCGGCGGCACCCGAAACCGACCCGTGCAGTTGGAGCGTACCGAGGACGAACAGGAGGCAAACAGGAAAGAAGAAGTGCCTGCCAGGTCTTGTTTTCATGGTTTGTCCTCCTGAATGTTGCGGGGGGGATCGCCCTCGCTGAACGGGCGAGGGCTGTCAGGATCCTTTTTCGGGCCCGTCAGCGATTCATCGATCATGGTTTGTACCATTTCTCGTACGCGGGTCCTCAGAGGTCCTTCCAAGGAATCCCACACCCTGCTGTCGATCTTTCGGTTGATCCATTTCTCGAGGTTCTCTTCCGCCCGCAGGATGTTCACATAGAGCGTGTTGAGGATCTTTCTCCGCATATAGACGAAGTAGATCGTGACGGTGAGCAGCATCGCTGCGACTACATCGAGGACGTAGTGCTGCTTGATGAGCACCGTCGAAAAAGCGATCCAGAAGGTGAGCAAGAGGGTCAGCATACCTCGGATCCGGTGAACCTCGAGGATTGTCAGAGCTGCCAGAAGTGACATGGCTACGTGCAGGCTTGGAAAGCAGTTCCAGGGTCTGTCTGCTCCGTACACGATGCCGAGGACCCAGGTAGAAAAGGAGTGCACGACCAATTCCGGCCTGTCGATCGAGACCGGGTAGAAGAGGTAGACGAGGTAACAAACGCACATGACGGTGATGTAGGCAAAGGAGAAAAGACGGAAGAAATCCTTCTGATGGATGAACAGGAAGGGCAGCAGGAAGGTGGGATAGATGGTCAGATAGATGAACACGAATTCCGGGGTGAGAAGGACTTCCCGTTCCCATGCGAAGGTAGGCAGCGTGTGGGTCGTATGTGCTTCCGTGATGAAGGCGATGAAATAATACCCGGCGGCCCAGATCCCAAACATCAACATGGCGAGAAGGATCTGTGCGTAGCGCTGGAAAAAGTCCTGCGGGGCCGGTTCTTCCGGCTGTGGATCCGCATCCATGGTAGGCAAGAACCGGTGGCGATTCGTCACTGCGATACTCACGAGGACGGTTGCACAAGGGATCCAGACCAGAATCGTGAGGCTCTTGTGAAGATACCGGATGGGAAGAGGAAAAAAGGCCTCTTCTAAGAAAAGGAAGAGGCAGGAGAGGATCAGCCCCACGAGGTAGTAGAAGAGGATCCAGCGGACCTTGTTCTGCTGCCAGGTGATGATCCAGTCGGTTCGCCTCTGGCGGAGAACCTTCAGGCGTGCGTCCATCGAATCTCCGGGTCCCTCTCCTCTCTTTAGACGTCCCTGTCCGCCACCCGTGCGAATTCTCTGAGTTTCTCCATCATGGCCGAGAATTTCGCGGGTTTCAGGGATTGGGGGCCGTCGCTTTCCGCATTCTCCGGATGGGGGTGCACCTCCACCATGATTCCGTCCGCCCCCGCTGCAATGGCGGCGTAGGACAGGGCGGGTACATAGTCCCATCGTCCCGCCGCGTGGGAGGGATCCACGATGACGGGGAGGTGTGTCCTTTGTCGAAGAACAGGGACGGCACTCAGGTCTAGGGTGTTGCGTGTGGCGGTCTCAAAGGTGCGTATACCTCGTTCACAGAGCACGACCTTGTCGTTTCCCTCGCTGAGGATGTACTCTGCGGAGAAGAGAAACTCGTCGATCGTAGTCGCCATGCCGCGCTTCAGCAGGACCGGCTTTCTTGCCTTGCCCAAGAGCCGTAGCAATGCATAGTTCTGTATGTTCCGTGCCCCCACCTGGATCATGTCGGCATACTTCTTCACCAGGGGGAGGTCCTTCGGGTTGAGGACCTCCGTGACGACGGGAAGGCCGGTCAGTTTTCTCGCCTTGGCCAGCAGCTTTAGGCCCTCCTCCGCCATTCCCTGGAAGGCATACGGGGACGTTCTGGGCTTGAACGCGCCCCCACGGAGCATGGTGGCCCCCCCTTCCTTGACCGCGCGGGCCGTGGCGATGATCTGTTCTTCACTCTCGACCGAGCAGGGACCCGCGATGACCACGACTTTGTGATCGCCGAACCGTACGTTCTTGCTGATCTGTACGACGGATTTCCCGCTCTTGATCTCCTGGCTTGCCAGCTTGTAAGGCTTGAGAATAGGGACGACAGAGTCGACGCCCGGAAGCGACTGAAGGCCTTGCAGCCTGGCCTTTCCGCGCTCATCCCCGACGGCTCCGATCACCTGTCGGGTTTCACCGTGAATGACATGGGGTCGATAGCCCAACGCTCGGATCCGTTCCTTGACGGCCTTGAGTTGGTGGGCACTCGCCCCTTTCTGCATGACGATGATCACCTTGGCGACCCTCCCGGTTTCTTTGTTTGATGCCTACAAGAGATTATAGGGCGGACGAAAGTGGTGTCAAATTTTCCCTTCATTTTCCGACGGGTATGTGGAACAATACGCCTCTGGAACATCGATCGAGATTCGGAGGAAGGGATGAAAGATGTGGAGGAGATTCTGCGTTTCGTCGGGAAGATGACGAAGCAGACGGAGGAGGACCTG
>JAQYVQ010000536.1 GCA_030145435.1 Syntrophobacteria bacterium
CCCTCGACTGTGCAGTGAACAACGCCGGCATCGAGGGGGATATCCTCCCCGTCGCCGAGAACCCGGTGGAGAACTGGGAACGGGTCATCCGAATCAACCTCACGGGTGTCTGGATCTCCATGAAGTACGAGATCCAGCAGATGCTCAAACAGGGAGGCGGAGCGATCGTCAATATGGCATCGATCGAGGGCCTGATCGCCTTCCCCGGTGCTTCCCCCTACGTGGCCGCGAAACACGGCGTTAACGGGATCACCAAGACGGCCGCCCTGGAACTCATGCAGTCCAACATCCGGGTGAATTCCGTGTGCCCCGGCTTCATCGACACGGCCATGGTCGATCGCCTCGTGACACCGGTCCCTGAAATCACGGATGTGATTGCCATGTCCCCGGCCGGACGCAGGGGCCGCCCCGAAGAGGTCGCAGAGGCGGTCATCTGGCTCTGTTCGGACAGGGCATCCTTCGTTTCGGGACATACGATGGCCGTCGATGGAGCGTATGTAGTCCAGTAGAATCAAAAGGTGAGCATCTTCTCTTTCACGATGTGTTCCGCCACTTTCTTGACCGATGGCTCGTCGGGGCATTCCCAGATCTTGCTGTCTTTCTTCTCCTGAACGCCTCCTCCCATGATCCTCTGAAGGCGTGCCGCGGCCGTCATCGTGCCTGACGTCGAGGCCATGGCGCTCCTTCTCGTAGGCTTCGGCGGGGTGAAGCGCTCCAGTCTTGTGATCGAGCCGGAGGCTCCCACGTTCTCTTCCCGGAGTCCGACAGTGTCGAGTCCCAGGCAAGGGATCTCGGTCCTTGCCGCCCTATGTCTACCGGCAAGGCTCGGATAGCGCAGGACCTGCCCCTTTTCCATCGTGACGAGAGCAGGCAACGGGGAGGACAGCTTCGTGAGGTAACCTGGTACTCGCTTGTCCACCAGGATACGAGTGTTGTTGTCTACCGGTTCTATCTTCCGGGCCCCCGTCACTTGGGGAAGATCCAGGATCTCAGCAAGGGCAGGGCCTACCTGGCCGTGATCCAGGTCCGCACGCCGCCAGCCACACAAGACCAGGTCAAAGGACTGCTTCCTGAGGGCTGCCGCCAGGACCGTGGCCGTTGCATACGAATCCGAACCCTCCATTCCGTTGTCCCATATCCGCAGAGCCTCATCCGCACCCACGGCCAGACATCCACGGACGACCTCTTCCGAATCTGAGGACGCCATGGCCATCACGCGGACCCGGGTTCCCGGAATCACATCCCGAATCCGGAGGGCCTCCTCCAGGGCAAAGGCATCGTATGGGTTCAGAATCCACCGCAAGGAGGAGGGGTCGATTCCCTTGCCGCCCGGCTCTATCTTCACCGGATTCAGGCAATCGTGCACCGGTGCGATCATGATGACGATTTCCGGTCCCCCGGCGCTCATGCTTTGACCCCTTGTGCCCCTGCCTTGGCTTTCATCTCCCGGAAGGACCCGATCATCACGGGGAGCACCTCACGAACATCGCCCACGATCCCCAGGGTGGCAATCCGGAAGATCGGGGCGTTCGGATCTGTGTTGACGGCCAGGATCGTCTGTGACGACCGCATGCCCATGACGTGTTGAATCGCCCCTGAAATGCCGCATGCGATGTAGACCTCGGGCGAGACCATCTTTCCCGTGACCCCCACCATACTCTCTCGTGACCGCCACTTCATGTCCACGGCCATCCGCGTCGCACCTACGGTGCCCCCAACCACCTCGGCCAGTTCGTCGAGAAGGGCAAACCCCTCTTCGTTCTGCATCCCCTTGCCCCCTGCCACGATCACCTCCGCGTCTGTGATGTCGAGTTGAGAGGGGATTTCCCTTATTTCCTCTTCCATCCGGACGTGGCTGCCTTTGAGGTTCTGGGGCCCCTCAAGGGCCTGAATGGAGAGGCCATCCGCAGGGCCTGCCTCTTCGGCGTCCATGACCTTGGGGGCCAGGGTGATGATCTGCAGGCCCGTGTCCACGGGTGCGACGATCATCGAGGCGTGAGGCCGGTAGGCGGACCGCGTCACCATCCACCTTCCGCCTTGGGGGTTCAGGAATGTGGCTTCTGTAACAAGGCTGGATTTCAGGCGGGCCGACAGCCTTGGGGCAAGGTCTCTGGAAACCACCGAACTGCCCAGGAGGAAGGCGTCTGGTTTGTGTTCCTGAAGAAGGGTCTCGATGCAGGCAGCGTACGGCTCGGTTCCGTACTCGGAGAGAAGTTCATCGTCCAGCAAAAGGATCCGGTCCGGTCCGTACCGGCCGACGGCCTCGAGAACCTCTTTGGGGATCCCATGGCCCAAGACCAGGGCGGTCGTCCTGCCCCGGAGTTGCCTGCCCTGTCTTACGGCTTCGGACAAGGCCTCCTGAGATGGCCGCAGGACCTTTCCCGCAGCCATCTCCACATAGGCCCAAATGTCTATCATGGCGCCGGGCTAGACGTTCCTGGCCGTCACGAACTTAGGCCGGAAGATCGTCACCAGGGAAGGAATGAAGACCAGGGCGTTGACCATGTTCAAGAACATCAGAAGCCCTAGAAGAAGCCCCATCTCCGCCTGGAACTTCAGGTCGATGAAGGCCCAGAACACCACGCCCGCGATCAGCGTGGTCGCCGTGAAGATGATCGCCTTGCCTGTGGTCTCCACCGCCTTCCGGTTCGACACGGCGTAGCTTCCCGACGTCTCGTATTCCTCCGAGATGCGGGCCAGCAAGTAGATCCCGTAATCGATCCCGATGCCCACGGCGATCGCCGCCACGGGTAGCGAGTTGATGTTCAGATCGATTCCCTTCCAGAGCATGAACGCCTCAGACAATACCTGAGATATCGCCAGCGGGATGATCAGGATCAGACCTGCCGTGAAGGACCGGAAGGTCAGAACACACAGGATGAGGACCACCACGAAAACCGCGATCAACGACGCCCAATAAGACCACTCCACCTCCTCGTTCACAGCCGCCAGGATTCCCAACAACCCCCCGGCCAGTCGAAACCGGATCTTCTCGACCGGGTTCTCGTCGATGAACACCTTGGCCTTGGCGAGACAATCCTGAATCAGCTCATTGTTGTAATCCTTGTAGAAGCAAGTGATCGTGCCGTTCGTCCAGGAATAGTCCACCCAGCGGTCCATCTCCCCGGGAGACGTGTTCGAGGCGATCAGGAACCCGATCTGCCCCAAATGCTCCACGCTCTCCGGGATCATCTCCCACTTCGGATGGCCCTCGTGAAACATCCGGTAGATCCGCTTGATCATGTTCGTGAAGGTCAGTGTGCCCCCCGCACCTCCCTCGGTCTCCATGTACCGCTGAAAGTTCTCCATGGCCTGCAGGCTCTTGTAATCCTTGATCGCCCCCTTCTCCGTCCCCTCCGCGATAATCACCAGCTGCGTGGCCCCCACAAAGGTGCGGTTGAAGTACCGGAAGGCCTCGTTGTACGGATGGTTCGGGAACAACAGGGCCGCTCCAGCCTCCGTGTCCCCCACCTTCAGGTTCGTCGAATACCGGCCCCCGACCACCAGGACCAATACAATCAGTACCGCTACCACCCACCGGCCCTTGCCCTCCGATGGCTTGACCAGCATGCCGGCCAGGGACTTGTAGAAACGCCCCTGCGTCTCGTGGGCGATCCGCCCAGGCTTGGGCGCACGAACAAAAGAGAGCAGAATGGGATTCAACGTCGGCACGCTCACGAACATCGAGACGATCCAGAAGGAACAGAAGATGCCCAGGTTGCGCATGATCGGGATCGTGGCAATCGAGATCAACAAGACCCCCAGGCCGTCCGTGATGATCGACAACGTGGCCGGTGTAACCAGCTCCCCGTAGGATCGCAAAATCGCAGTTTCTTTGTCGCCGACACTCAAGATCTCCTCATGATACCTCGCCATGGTCTGCACCGAATGACTCAAGGCGCGAGCCGTAATGATCAGCGGAACGACCATCACGAGCGGGTCCAACGGGTACCCCAAGAAGCTCGCGAAACCCAACCCCCAGATCGCACTGATCACCGCCGAAAGAACGGGCAGGACCACCCCCTGCCAGGTGCGGAAATACCAGCCCAAGAGAACCACCATCAACAACATGGTGGCCGCTAACACCGTGTAGACCTGTCCCCGCAGATCATAGATGTACGCATACAGCCCGGGATACCCCGTGAAGTAGATGTTCGTGTTCTCGTCCGTCTCCTGTGTAATCAGTTCCTGGATCCGCGCGTAGAGCTTGATCGGATTGATACCCTCCTCCCAGAAGCCGGCCATGACCGCAGCCGCCTTGTCGTCAGGAGACACGAAGAACCCGCGGATCCCCT
>JAQYVQ010000540.1 GCA_030145435.1 Syntrophobacteria bacterium
GCCGAACTTGACCATCACCACACACGTCACCCCCCATATGGGCCCCACCATCAGGGGAGCGCCTGTACCTGACAGGTATGCGTAGCGACCCGACCCCGTTCCCATGGTCTCCAGGAGCCCGCCGAGGAAGGTCCCGCCGACAAAAACCAGGAAGGTCTCTTTCAGACCAAAATCCTTGAGGATCAGGACAGAGGCTAACACAACGGCGACCACAGAGTGCAGGTCGAAGTACTTCATCCAGTCCACACTGATGATGAACTTCCAAGTGAGGATGAGACCGATCAGGGGCAGGACGCACAGGACGAGGACCATCCCCCAAGTCGTGTATTTCCCTTTCTTTCTCTCACCCTTTCCAAGAAAAAGAAGACTCCCATGAAACACACTCAGGAGGCAGATCCCCCACAGGAAGATCTCGCCAAGGGGAGGCGTCTGATTGCCGGAGTAGGTCCACACGCCCCTCGTCGTCCCCCACCATTCGAGCCAGTAGGCAAGGCCGAAGGCGGACAGATACATGGGAATGTCCGTCCTGAAATCACTCTTGATGAGATTGAGCGCTACGAGGACAAGGATGATCCCGCCCCACACGGTCGGCACCGTCGAATACACACGGACCGTCCGTTCCCACCCTCCGAGCACAAAATGCACAACCGTCCAGAGCAGAAAGAGATCGAACAGGATCGTCCCCAGGACGACATAGCGTCGCTTCAGGAATTCCATCATCACCCGTCGCTCGACGATGTTCGCTTCCATTCGATCACGCGGGCCACGGATCGGGCCAGCTTGCGCATCGAATGAAACACGGGGAACTCGGCTTCGACGAAAGCCTCCTGCACAGCCAGAAACTCCTTCATCCCGTCCAGGTCCTGAGGGGGACGCAGGGCAAGGACGACCGGCTTCCCGTTCTCCCGCATGGTTTCTTTCATCGCACTGATTACCGGTTTCAGGAAATCTTCGGTAGAGAGGCGGCCCGATCCCCAGCGGCTGATCGGGTGGAATCCGAGATGGTAGACGAGCAGGTCGATCTCCGGGACCCGTCCCAGGACCTGCATGGCCACGGAGACCGCTCCCGCAGTCGCAAGGTTCGGGGTGTCCAAGGGGTTGATGAAGATGCTGCCGGGCACGGGAAGCACCTTCTTCAACTCCTCCTGAACCTCTACCGAGAACCCCGGCAACCGAAGGCCCTCCTTCTCCATCCCGTCGCCGGCAAGCACGCTCGGCCCACCGCCCGCTCCCACGAGGGCAACCCCGCCCTCCCGGGGCAGAGGCCTCATGAAGCGGAAGGCTGTGAGCACGTCGATCATCTCGTCCAGGTCATCCACCGGAATGGCCTTCACCTGACGGCAGAGGGCATCGAAGATGGCCACGGAACTGGTCAGGCTCGCGGTGTGTCCGTGGGCAGCCCGCCTGCCCGCCTCGGTCCGGCCGCCCTTGTAGATGACGACCGGTTTCCGCGACGCCGCATTCTCCAGGGCCGCGAGGAAACGCGGGCCGTCCTTCACCCCCTCGATGTAAGCGGCGATGATCTCGGTTTCCGGGTCTTCTGCAAAGTAGTCCAGAAGCTCGCTTTCGTTCACGTCGAGGCCATTCCCATAGCT
>JAQYVQ010000551.1 GCA_030145435.1 Syntrophobacteria bacterium
CGAAAAAGGGATTTCTCCAGGTGATCCGATCGGTTCGGAACAGCAGGGGCTACGACGAGGAATTCCAGGAGAACTGCAAGGCCCTGCTGCACGACTGCCTCGGCGAGCTGTATGTTTCCAAGAAGGAGGCCTCGGGCGAACGGCTCGCCCACATCAAGGATACCATCGAGTTGCTCGAAATCGAGAAAATCTATTTTCACTAAGGAGGGAAACATGGCCAAGGATATCTACAGAGAGCTGCAGGAATGTATAGATCAGTACTCTGTCGGGTTTGGCGCGACAGAATCAGGTGTGGAGCTGAAGATCCTCGAGAAGCTCTTCACCGAGGAAGAGGTCGGGATGTACATGGATCTCACTCTGGAACTCGAGTCGGCCCAGGAAGTGGCGGCGCGGACGAATCAGGACCCTGCAAAGGTGGAGGGGGTTCTGCAGGGGATGATGAAAAAGGGGCTCGTTTTCCCGAGGTATCCCAAGAAGGAGGGAGAGCCCTTCTACTATGCGGCTGCGCCGTTTGTCCACGGCATCTTTGAACATCAGCTGAAAAGGATGGACAAGGAGCTGGCCGAACTGGTGGAAGAGTATATTCAAGAAGGGGCAATGGCCACCAAGCAAATCCTGCCGATGCGAACCGTGCCGGTGAGTGCATCCATCCCGGATGGGAAGTCCATAGCACCCTATGACGACGTCCGGAAGATCCTAAAGAGCAAGGACCGGATCAGCCTTTCCGACTGCGTCTGTGCGGTGCAGCACAAAGCTGCCGGGCATGATTGCGATCAGCCTCTCGAAGTGTGCATGGGATTCGACTTCTACGCGGACTACTACGTGGCCACGGGCATGGGGCGGTGGATCACCCAGGAGGAGGCCCTGGCAAGGCTCGATGACTGCGAGGAGGCAGGCCTGATTGCACAATTTTCCAACAGTGAGAACCCGGAGGCCCTCTGCAACTGCTGCGCGGAATGCTGTGGCGCCCTTCGGCTGCTCAAGCTGTCGCCTCAGCCTGGATTGCTGGCTCCCACCAACCACTATGCCGTGCTGGACTCGGAGCTATGCACCGCCTGTGGCGTCTGCGTGGACAGGTGCCAGATGGACGCGATCACGATGGGGGACGAGGTTGCGGAACTCAACCGGGACCGCTGCATCGGATGCGGGGTGTGTGTGTCCTCCTGCCCGGAGGACGCCCTGAGCCTCAAGGAGAAGCCGGAGGCGGAGCGCAAGACACCGCCTGAGAGGTGCGATTTCATGAAGCCTACCTCGGAATTCGAGAGCAGGTTCCGGTAGGCTCCTACCGCGACTCAAGAGGGTGTCGAATAACGCCAATTTGCCGTCATCCCTCGAAAGCGGGGATGCCTAAGCTCCTGAGGCCAATGGATTCCCGCCTGCGCGGGAATGACAGCGATGAAGAGATTCTCCATCAATCGACACCCTCTCATGAACCGGGCATCATCCACTCCAGAGCGCCCGATTTCAGGTCAACGGCTGCCTCAGGGCAGATCTCCATGCAGCAGTAGCATCGGATGCACTTGTCATAATCGTAGCGGGGAACGTTCTTGCTTCCATCCGCCTTTTCGATCGCTCCCGCCGGGCAGATCGCCTTGCATTGGTAGCAGAGGGTGCACTTCTCCTCCTGGGGCACCGGCTTGCTCGTCAACAGGTTCCGGAAGCCCTTGCGGTTGAAGGGCCAACGGTCGTAAGTTGCTGTCGATATGCTGTGTCGAGCCGGCTTGAAATGATCGACTCGCATCCTGTTGATGTCCTCGCCGACACGGTCGATCTCGGCGGGCGATGACAGGCCCAGGTTCCTTTCGAGACCGCCCACCACGCTCGGAATGGCCCGATAGTCGAATCCAAGGAGGTCGGCAGCGACGAGGTCCACCGCCACCGGGCTCGTGCTGGCCAGAACCGCACCGATCTTTCGCGGCGTCCCGGAGGGGCCCGGGCCGTTGCCCTCTTGGCCCACCACCGCATCGACCAGGTGCAGAATCGGCTTCGGGCCGCTCGAGCCATACATCAACGCCTCGTTCAGATCAAGCAAGAGTTCCGCAAAGGCTTCCTTGCCGGGCGCCTTCATGTGCCATCGGGATTTCTCGAGCCCCGGAATCAGCCCAAACAGGTTCTTCACCGCGCAGGTGATGGTGGTCAGACCGTGGGTCTTGAGCTTGGGCAGGTTGATGATGATGTCCGCATCGACGACGGGCCCAAGCACCTCAAATCTCTTGAACCTTCGATCGTTCGGATTGAGGATCACCCCCTTCCGTCCGTTGGAGGGGACCGTCACGTCCAGTTCCTCCACGATCGGCACGTATTCGCCCTTCTTCATAACCCTTTTCACAGACTCCATGGCAGGAGACTCAACGAGCACGACCCGACCACCGTGATCCCGGACGATTCTTGCCACGGCCCTGAAGAAGGCCGGATGGGTGATGATTGCCTTGTCCACCGCGGAAGTCATCAGGAAATTGGGCTTCAACGCCACATTCTTGTTCTCGAAGTCCTTCAGGGGGAAACCGATGTTGGCCAGGCTTTGGCCAATCGCGTCTTCCAGCAGGTCGGTGTGATACTCCGTACATTTGACGAGAGACACTTGAACCATGGTTGCTCCTCCGCATGCCTGCTATGCCTTGCCAACGGACAGTTGAACCTGCCCTGCGCGCATCACTTCTCGAACAGGCTCGCGTATTTCCCGTAGCCTTCCTTTTCCAAATCTTCTTTCGGAATGAACCGCAACGAGGCGGAATTGATGCAATACCGAAGTCCCGTAGGCCTGGGGCCGTCCGGAAACAGGTGGCCAAGGTGGGAGTCCCCGTGCCTGCTCCGCACCTCGACCCGCGCCATCCCGTGACCCTCGTCCTTGTTCTCGACGACGTTTTCCTCCACGAGGGGTTTCGTGAAGCTCGGCCACCCGGTGCCGGAGTCAAACTTGTCGGTGGAGACGAACAGGGGCTCACCGGAGACGACATCTACATAGATGCCTTCCCTCTTGTTGTTCCAGTACTCGTTCGCAAAGGGCCTCTCGGTGCCTTCCTGCTGAGTCACCTGGTACTGGAGAGGTGTCAGGTTCTTCTTGATCGCCTCATCAGGGGGCCTCTCGTAGTCTTTGGGTACGCCCTTCGTCCTCTTCGTAGTCATCTCGTCGCCCCACGTCTTTTCCAGATAGCCTTCACGTCCGGACCCATTTCGATAACGCTTGTAATGAGTAGGGTTCGTTTTGTAGTAGTCTTGGTGGTATGCCTCGGCCTCGTAGAACTTCGTCGCCTCCGCAATCTCGGTGGCGATGGGCCGCTGGAATTTACCTGAACCCTGCAAGGCCTTCTTCGAGGCTTGCGCAAGGCCCTTCTGCTCCTCGTCGTGATAGTAGATGCCGGTCCTGTACTGCGACCCCCGATCCGCAAACTGTCCGCCCGGATCGGTCGGATCAATCTGCATCCAGAAGACGTCCAGCAGCTCTGCATACGTCACCTTGGAGGGATCGTACAGGATCTGGATCGCCTCGGTGTGGCCCGTGCTCCCGGAACAGACTTCCTCGTAGGAGGGGTCCTCCTTTTGACCTGCAGTGTACCCGGAAACCACCTCGATCACGCCGTCGAGCTTCTCGAAGGGCGCTTCCATGCACCAGAAACAGCCTCCGGCAAAGGTTGCCTTTTCGTATGAGTCATCTCCCTGGACCTTCTGGCGCGTCGAGGACAGGACCGTAGCTGCCAGTGCTACAACAGAGACTAAGAGTAATACTTTCATGATCATTTCGCGACTCCCCTCGGTTGATTGTCGTCTCCGGTTAAATTGCTTTCTCTTTATATTATGTATTAGATACCTCAAGTGTGACAGGCGTTTCACAGGTTGGTCTTCCCTCGTGGTATAGGGATGAGAATGAAAGCCGTTACCAGACCTCCCGCAGGACCCCTTCGCATCTTCAAAGACGCTCAGGCTGCCACGTTCCTGGATCGGCCCAACCGGTTCCTGGTCCGCTGCAGGCTGGGGGGGCGGACCGTGAAGGCCTTTCTTCCGAACCCGGGCAGGCTCCGGGAGCTCCTCCTC
>JAQYVQ010000136.1 GCA_030145435.1 Syntrophobacteria bacterium
TGATCAAGAAGGTCACGCACACCTTTGGCGCCACCCTGGTGGGGGTCACTCGACTCAACCCTGACTGGTGTTTCCAGGGCTTCTTGCGAGGCGTCGGGACCGGGAAATACTCTGTACCTGCCCACTGGGAGTATGCGATCGTCTTTGCCACGCCCCATGAATGGGACTCCATGTATGCCAACCCGACCTACGGCAGTTCGTACGATGCCTATTCCAGGCAGCGGATCATTGGCGCCAGGCTCGAGACCTTTCTCCACGAGCTTGGGTATCCGGCCAGGGCGCACGTGCCGCCCAACGCCTACGACCTGGTGACGCCGCCCATTGCTATCGATGCCGGCCTCGGGGAGCAGGGCAGAAAAGGGCTTCTCATTACACCTGAACTGGGCAGCAACGCGCGTTTGGCCTGCGTCACGACCAACCTCCCCATGGAGGTGGACAAGCCCATCGACATCGGCGTGCAGGACTTCTGCCGGAAATGCAAGATCTGCGCGGAGAGATGCCCGAGTGGTGCTATCAGCCACAAAGACGAGCCCGGTGTGGAGTTCGGATACAGGCGGTGGCGGATCAAAGACGACCTCTGCTTCCGAACCTGGGCGAGTGTCGCCCAGAGCCATCCAAGGGGATGCCGGATATGCCTGGCGGTGTGTCCCTATACGCGCAAGAACAATTGGATTCATGCGGTGTCGCGCTATGTGGACCCCCGGGATCCTACCGGCGTCGTATCCAGTTCGTTGCTGTGGATGCAGAAGGCCTTCTTTCAATACCCGAAAGCGCGGGATTTTTTACCTCCACCGGAGGGAAGGAATGCAACCTATCACGCGCCTCCGGATTGGCTTCAGAGTGAAAAATGGTTCGATGTAGAGAGAAAGGATTAGGAAGGAGAATCCCGTGGTCCAGTATTCGACTCTTTTCCGACCCCTCTTCTGGATCGTGATGGGAATGATCTATGCGCTCATCATCGCCGGCGCGAGAGTGTGGGCACAGGATCTCGGCCTGAGTATGACCTGGTGGAAGTGGGCGCTGTCGGCGATGTGGTATTGCCTTCTGTCCTTCAGCGTTGCCTCGGGTTTCACGCTCATGGGGGAAAAAGAACCCAAAGCAGGTTATTACTTTCTGGGTCTCTTCCTGGCAGGTACGGCTGTTCTTGGCGTGGGTTTGTGGCTGGTTCTGACCCTTGCCTGAGGCATTCGTCCGTTTGATTCTCAAGAAGCTGGAGACCGAGAAAGCAGAAACGCTCTGGAATACAGCTGAAGACATAGTCCGGTCAGATAGGACCCAATGAATAAGCCTTGACAACACTATGGCAGTCCATCTCAATCGTCCTTGGAGCGGGTACTGATTGCCAGGTGTAAGATACCGGCCTGCTTTGCCGCATCCATCAACGTAACAACTTGTCCGTGCTGTGCTGTTCTGTCCGCTTCCAGGATGAACATGTTTATGGGTGATTCCTTTTGTTTCTCGCGGAGTGTATCAACCAATTGGTCTTTTTCAACGGGTTTGCCGTCGATAAAGATTTCCCCTGCTCCCGTGAGGATTGCGGTAAGCGATTTCTCTTCCTCCTGGATCTTTTCAGCCTCCGCACCGGGCAGATCCACCGAAATCCCCGGGAACACCTTGAATGTCGTTGACACAGCAAAAAAGATGACAAGGAGAAACATGATGTCCATCAAAGGGGTCAGGTTCAAGGACGGCTCGTTTTCATCCATGGAGATTCTTTTTTCAAAGTTCATTCTTCTTCCTCACTCCCTTCCGGAGAATCACCGGTAATAAGATCCATCAGATGCCCGGCATAGTCCTCCAACCCATAGATGTACTTTTCCGCCCGGTTGGAAAGGTATCTCTGCCCCAGAAACGTCGGAATAGCGACGCAGAGTCCGGCAGCCGTTGTAATCAATGCTTCAGCGATTCCGGTCGCCAAGCTGCCCGGATTGCCGATTCCCTCCATTGAGATTGCGTCGAAAACCTTGATCATCCCTCCAACCGTGCCCAGCAGGCCCAACAAAGGACTCACGGACGCAATCGTTTGCAGCAGACCGATCCCTTTTCTCAGTTCGATGGCGGAGGCCTTGCCCTTTGCCTCCATTTTTTCCTGGATGACCCGTCTTGAGGCGAGTCTGTACTGCAGACCGGCAAGTACTATCTGTGCCAAGGGAGACTTGTTTTGTTGGCAAATGGCACGTGCTTCCGTGAGCTGTTGCCTGTGAATCAGAACCTCGACTTCGCGCAAGTCTTCATAAGGCAGGACCTTACTCTTTCGTAACATCCAGACACGTTCAAGAAAAACGGTAACCGCCACAATCGAGAATAGCATAATGGGGATCATGAAGACCCCGCCCCTTGACAGCAAGTCCATAACGGCCTCCTCCGGATGAAAGGTGAGCGGATCGATATTCGCAGACAGCCTGTGGCAACAAACAGAAGGTCAGGCAGGAAAGATATGTTGATCAGGCCAATTTGATGATGAACAAAGGCTCAATCCACGACCCATTCTTTGTTGCTCCTCCAGGGGTTCTTGGAATAAGGGGAATAAACCATATAGCGAAAAGAGAATTGAATATTTATCACCCCATTTTCGTCCAACAGGGTCTTGGGAGGTGCTTGCAGAGGAAATGAACCTCTTATGGCAGCCATGGCCTTGTGATCAAGCAGGACCCTACCCGAAGATTTCGCGAGTTGCAGGGACTTCAATGAACCATCGTTACCTACGACGAACCAGACGACGGTGGTTGCTTCACGAATGTCCGTCACGGAAGCAACGTTCCACCTCTCTTTGACTCTTTGTTTGAGTATGCTCAGATACGCGTCGTACTGAACTTGAGCAGGATTCTGTCTCACGCCGTCTTGTTCAAAACGTGAACGGTACAACTTGCCTTCCGGTGTCTGCCAGTTCATCAGGTCCTGTATGCTCGGAATCAGATCTTTGGCCGAAGGAAGAGGCTTTGGAGGTGGGGCAAGAAGCTTTGCCACTTCCGGAGCCGCTTTGACCGCTCTTTCGCGTTGGGTCTTGGATACACCTTTTCTTTCCACCTTCCGTTTTGCAACCTTGGCGGATTTGCCCGCTTTCTTTTTGACGGTAGGTTGATGGGGGGCTGTCGGTGGAGGGGTTTTGGGCCGGAAATCTTGGGCTAGGGTCTTCTGTGTCTTGAGGTTAGGAGACAGGGAGGCCGGTTCTGGCGACAAGCCTTCCTTATGCTCCATAAAATCAACAATGATCGGCTTTCTGGAATTCTCTTTTTGAAGATGTTCGTAGGAAGTCAGGGAGAAGATTGAAATCACAAGAACAAGATGAAGCAGGCACGAAATGATCACAAACGGGGTTATTCGTTTGCCGAATTCTCCCGGGACGTGTTCGAGTTTCGGATATCTGAAAGCATCTTTTTTCATAATAGACTTTAATAGAATTCGTGCACACTTTCCTTGCCTGCCCCCGGTATATCAATAACAAGACAATACGCGCTTACGAATGTTACACACGGACCACGCAAGTCAGGCTCCCTAAACTCTAAAGAGTCCCTTTCGGGAAATCAAGCAATGTGCCCCCTGGAAAGAAACGAAAGAAAGCTTTTTGACCTCAGTTCTTGCGGGGCAGAAGCCAGGTTCGAATCCCTGGCCTCTTGTCCCGTGCTGCCGCACCGGTGAAAGAGGTCGTATATCCCACAAGGGTTCCCTGCAAGTTCAAAGGCAAGTCCGGCCAGGTCGTTCTTGATCAACTTCGAACCGTCGATTCGGTGCGGCTGACAAGGAAGTTGGGAAGAATCAGTAAACGAACAGGGGCTGAAGTTCTTTCCGTTGTGCAGGAGATGTTCGCGGAATAAGTCTGACCCCGAGGCGCGGGCTGTTAGAGCGCTGCTCGGGCCAGGAAATCGAGGATCACCTGATTCACCTCGGCCGGCTTTTCAGCAGGGACCAGGTGGCCCGCGTCCTGGATGTGGACCCTCGAGGCGGTTTTGATCGTCTCTTCGAGGAAGATGCCGTATTTCGGTGGAGTGAGCTTGTCTTCTTCGGAGGTGATCACCAGGACCGGCACCTCGATCGAAGGAAGCCTCTCCATCACGTCGAAGGCGTCGCAGGCCTTGAAGTCGCCGAGCGCCACCTGGGGTTTGCCCCGGGCGGTCGCCTCCGAGATCGGCCGGAGTCGCTCCGGGTCTGTCTTCTCCGAGGCGGCAAAGGCAAGGAACGAGTCGACGTAGCCGCTGAAATCCTCCTCGACGGTCTTCAGGATCAGAGGCTGGACCCGCAGCCGTGCCCCGGTTCCGATGAGAATCCCGGCACAGCAGGCGTCCGGATGGTCGAGCAGGAGCTGCTGGGTGATCGCCCCGCCCATGCTAAGGCCGCAGGGAACGGGCTTGGGCGCCTCGATGGCACGGATGAAATCCGCCACGGCCCGGGCGTAGTCCTCGATCGTGCCCATTCCGTCCCCCTTGCTGTCCCCGTGGCCGGGCAGATCGATGGCAACCGCATTCACCTTTCCCGCAAGGCCGTCGACTTGTCCCTGCCAGAGGACGTGCGAGCCGCCGGCGCCGTGGATGAAGATGAGCGTTGGCTTTGCCCCATCCAGGGGCCATCCTGACGAAACATAGGCAATTCCGTTCGCTTCCCTGCGGACCATTCGTGGACTCCTCTCTTCTTTCTCCGGTTGCGGTCCGCCATTCTTATCAAGTGCGGAACGGATTCTCAAAGCTAATCATCGCGAAGCGGTAAGCAGATGGAAAGCGTACGGCTCCAGTCGTACGTACAGGCCCTGGCCCTCCAGTTCCTCTGACTCGCGTACGTAGACCTCCTCCGGTTCTTCGATCCGCTCGCGCAATTCCACTCTGGGCCACCCCTGCCAGAATCCCTTTCGGAATCGCAGATACCCTGAGGCGATCTGCTCACTCTGGTTGACAGCCACTAGGCCGACTTCGTCGCCGTACCGGTAGGCGAAGCCGACGACGGGCCGGAAGCCCTCGTCTCCGCTGGAAGCAGGCGTCACGGACAACACGCAGGCGTCGCCCTGCTTGAAGACCGGGTCCTTCGTTACGGCAAGCAGTCTCTGGTAGAAGGAAGGTATGTTCGGATCGGTTGCCTCGTCCGGCTCCCGGCCGAGTTGTACGGGCAGCCGGGTCCTGAGCCCTTCCAGTTGACCGTGGTGAAAGAGCCTCAATCCGGGGGAGGTGGCGTGGAGGACGGCGGTGCTCCGGAAGGCCTGCGCCGGGAAGGCGGCCGCCAGGCGGTCCTCGTCGTGATTCTCGAGAAATCGAACCCTCCGGGAGCGCTCGTCTCCTTCCTCCGCGAGGCCCTTCTTGTAGCCCATCATGTCAAAGGCCCGCAGCCGGTCGTACCCGGCCTTGTCGTACACGTAGTCGAACCCCATCCGGAGCAGCTCGGGCTCGAGGCCCCAGTACACTTCGGCCATCAGGAGGAAGTCCGGGTATTCGGCCTTCAGGGGGCCCAAGACCTCGGACCAGTACTCCTTCTCGGGTGGTTGACGGCCCTCGGCTTCCATCCAGGCCTTCCAGGTTTGTTCGAAGATGCGGTTCTGGACGAGCATGGCCATGTCACAGCGGAGACCATCGCAGAGGTGAGCGATCCGCAGGAGTTGTTCGGAAACGGCTCTGCGGGTTTCCGCGGCGAGTGTGAAGACCTGGGCCGTGTCCGTCCAGGGCGGAAAATAGGGATCACGGCCGTGGGCAATCCATCTTTTCGTCCCGTCTGCGCACTTTGCCTCGAACGATTCCCCGGGCCCGAATCCGGAAGGGTCTTCCGCATGCACGTAACGCTCCGGATGGGCACGCACCCATGGGTGGTCACGGGCGGTGTGATTCGGCACGAAGTCCAGAACGAGGGCGAGCCCGGCCTTGCGGAGGTTCTCCCGAACCAGGGTCAGGTCCGCTTCCGTGCCCAGGGAGGGATCGAGCCTGTAGTCGGCGATCGCATAGGGGGACCCGATCACGTCGTCCGGGGTGAAATCAGGCAGGGCCTGCCGGTAGGCCTCCTGCAGGTCCGGATGGCTGCGCGCGATTCGGACCCCCTGCGGGCTGGGAAGCCACACGCCCATGAGCCATACGATATCCATCCCCAGGTCTCTTAGTCGCACCCACTCTTCTTGGGGGATCTGTCCGAGGGTGATTCTGTGCCCGACCTGGCGCGAAAGGGTCTCCAGCCAGACCCGGGTATTGATCTCATAGAGCTGTGGGTTTTCGGGCAGGGTCTTCATTCCGGACCTACTCCTTCCTGTTCCTTTCCGATCTTGTCAGCGTTGACCGTAACCATACCACAACAGGAGAGTCTCCATACAGCCCTTTGTGCGGGCCGGTACGGCCCGACGAGGGATGTCGCAATTTGCCGGGAAACCGGATAGACTGGCCGTGGACCCTGCTGGCAGGGTGCCCGGAGAAATGGTTCCGGGCGCGGTGAAA
>JAQYVQ010000148.1 GCA_030145435.1 Syntrophobacteria bacterium
GGAAATACCTACGATGCGGATACGATCAAACCGTTTGCAGATGCTGCCGCCGGGACCGGGATCAAGGTCCTTGCCTCCATCGTCCTGCTCAAGTCGCTCGGCATGGCGAAATACCTGAACTCGATCAAGGGCGTTCCGAACATCCCTGCATCGGTCATGCAGAAGATCGCCAAGGCACCGATCAAGCAAAAGGCCTGCCTGGAGATCGCCGCCGATTTCGTGGGGGAGATCAAGAATGTCTGCAGCGGGATTGTCATCTGTCCCCTTGGCTGGGAGGCAAAGGTACCGGAACTGCTCGACTTGTTGCAGGGTTGACGCTAACAGACAGCGAGAGTGCAAATGAAACAGATCGCCGAAAGACTGACGATTCCGAAGATTCAGGAAGACCTCATCGAAGAGCTTCGCGAGGCCGGCGCGGATGTGACTGCCTGCTACCAGTGCGGCCGATGTTCCGCCGGATGCCCGGTGGCGGAATTCTTCGATCTGAAACCCATGGAGGTCGTCCGCCTGTGCTGTTACGGCCAGGAGAACCTCATGACCGAGTCTCGAACCGTTTGGCTCTGTGCATCCTGCGAGACCTGTACGACGCGCTGCCCCAACGGGATCGATATCGCCCGCATGATGGACGTTCTCCGCAGCCGCGCGCTCCGCAAAGGGCAGGTAAAGGCCGAACCTAAGGTCGTTGCCTTCCACAAATCCTTCTTGGGCTCCATAAGAAACCATGGGCGGGTGTTTGAGATGGGGATGCTCACGGGCTACATGCTGCGAACCGGCGACCTCTTTTCCCGCATGGGCCTTGGCCTCGAGATGTTCAAGCGAGGCAAGATCAAGTTCCTTCCGGAAAGGATCAAGGGGACCGGCGAGATTCGGGCGATGTTCAAACGCAAGTAAGAAGGAGGTCATTCGCTTGGCTCCTGAAGAAACGAAAGAAGAAGAGGCCCAGGAAGAGTACGCCTACTATCCGGGATGTTCCCTCCACGGAACCGCCCACGAGTACGAGGATTCGGTCCAGGAAGTCGCCCGTCTGCTGAACATCCGCCTCACAGAGATTCCGGACTGGAACTGCTGTGGCGCCTCTTCAGCGCACATGACCGATCACGGACTCGCCGTGGACCTGGCGGCCCGGAATCTGCGCATCGCGGAGAGGACGGGCAAAGACCTGCTGGTTCCCTGCGCGGCATGCTTTCACAGGCTCAAGGCGGCCGAGAAGGCGATGGGTGCGGAGGCGGAGCGGCAGGGGGGGAAGACCCCGAAGATCGGGGTCTTCCATCTGAGCGACTGGTTGCGGAGACCCGACTCCCTGAGGAAGATCCGCGACGCCGTCAAGACCCCCTTGAAGGGCATGCGACTGGTGCCTTACTACGGCTGCCTGATCACCCGGCCTCCTTCGATCACCGACTCCGGAGAGCACGAGGACCCGAAGAGCATGGATTTCCTGATCCAGATCCTCGGGGGAGAGGCAAAGAGGTGGTCTCACAAGACGGAATGCTGCGGAGGCAGCCTGGCCCTGGGCCGAGCGGACATAACCAACGCCCTTGTCTCGCGACTGGTGAAGGCGGCTGTCCGGGCCGACGCTCAGGGGATCCTCACCATGTGTCCCATGTGCCAGGCCAACCTGGAAACCAATCAGCTGGAATTGAAGCAGCAGGATAGCGGGCATCCCGTCCTGCCGATCTTTTTCGCCACGGAACTCATCGCGGCATGTATCTCCGAATCAACGACGGCCAACCGCTGGAAGGCACACCTGGTCGATCCGAAAGGGCTTCTCAGCCCCCTGGGCCTGTAGCGGAAGCGGATCGATCGCGGATCGCATAAAGGAGCTTCGGAAGGCATGAACGAGACAAGCCAACGCGGATCAGAAGGCAAACAGCAAACCCACACCCCGGAAGGCCCTGTGGGCGCCATTCTGGTCATGGGTGCAGGGATTGCGGGGATTCAGGCCTCCCTCGACCTGGCAAACTCCGGATTCCGGGTCTACCTGACAGAGCAATCCACGGCCATCGGCGGGAAGATGGCAGCCCTGGACAAGACCTTCCCGACAAATGACTGCGCCATGTGCATCGTCTCTCCGAAGCTGGTCGAGGTGGGGAGACACCCAAACATCGACGTTATCACGAGTGCAGAGCTCGTCGCCCTGGAGGGAACGGTAGGCAGGTTCACTGCCAAGATCAAGCAGCAACCACGCTACGTGCGTTCGGATCTCTGCACCGGATGCGGGTCCTGTGTGGAGGTTTGCCCCATCGAGGTCCCGAGCGAGTTCGAACAGGGCCTGGCCACGAGGAAGGCGATCTACAAGCTCTACCCCCAGGCGATTCCGAGCACCTTTGCGATCACGAAACGGGGAACCGCGCCCTGCCGGGCTGTCTGTCCGGCCAACATCAGCGTACAGGGATACGTGGCCCTCACCGAGGCAGGCCGTTTCGACGAGGCCCTTGCCCTGGTTCGCCAGGACAACCCCTTCCCGGGAATCAGCGGGCTCGCCTGTCCGCGTCCGTGCGAGCGTGCCTGCACGCGCAAACAGGTTGACCATGCCGTTCAGATTCGCGCCCTGAAACACGTCCTCTTCGAACGCGAGGCGAAGCAGAAGGGCGGGATCATTTTTCCGGAGCCTGCCCCCGACAAGGAGGAGCGGATCGCCATCATCGGCGGGGGACCCGCGGGCTTGACCGCCGCCTGCTATCTCAGGTTGCAGGGATATGAGGTTACCATCTTCGAGGCGGACACGGAGCCGGGCGGAAGCCTGCGCAAGCTCGCGGAAAAGGTGGTCCCAGGTGCGGTGCGACAGGCGGAGATCGACGCGATCCTGAACCTGGGCGTCAAGATCCACCTGGACTCCCGCATCCAGGCGGAGGAGATCCTCTCCAAGTTCTCCCTGACCTACCACGCCGTCCTGCTCGCCACGGGGCCGTCCGCCCAGTCCCGGAAGGGCAAAGGGGAGGATGCGGCCGCCGAGGCGTCCGACATCTCCGACGTTTCCAGCGTCTTCCGGGAGTTCGACCCGGTCACGTTGCAGACCAACCTGGGCAACATCTTTGTCTGCGGCGAACTGGCCCTTGGCAAGAAGCCCTTTATCAACGCCATCGGATCCGGCAAAGAGGCCGCCGTCTCGATCGACCGCTCCCTTCGTCGCGTCAGTCTCCGGGAGGGAAGGGGTCTGCCGACCCGTCTGGGGAAACCTCCGGCAGAGGAAATCGATGCGTACAAGGAGAAGGCCCTCCTCGAACCGCGGGAAAAGGCAAAAGTGGTCGGGGAAGAGCTTGCGGTCGAGGAGGCGGGACGCTGCATGGCCTGCGGGGTCTGCTGCGAGTGTTACCAATGCGTGGAGGCCTGTCCGGCCGGAGCGCTCGATCACGAAGACCGAGAAAAGACCCTGGACCTGAATGTCGGTTCCGTCATTCTCTCGCCCGGGTTCGATACCGTCCCGGGCGACCTCAGGGCCGAGTTCGGCTACGGGGTCTACCCGAACGTAGTGACGAGCATCGAGTTCGAGCGAATCCTTTCCGCTTCCGGTCCCACGACCGGACACGTCGAGCGGCCGAGCGATGAAGAAGAGCCTCACCGAATCGCCTGGATCCAGTGCGTCGGGTCTCGCGACACGACCTGCAACCGGGATTACTGCTCATCGGTGTGTTGCATGTACGCGACCAAGGAGGCGGTCATCGCCCGGGAGCACGATCCGAACATCGAAGCCACGATCTTTTACATCGACCTGCGGGCCTTTGGAAAAGGGTTCGACGACTACGTAACAGCGGCCGAGAAGAAGCACGGCGTCCGCTACGTCCGGGCCATGGTGAGCAAGGTCTACGAGCAGCCGGAAAACAACAATCTCGAGATTCGCTACGTAGACGAGAAGGGGGAGATCACGACCGAGGAGTTTGATCTGGTCGTCTTATCCGTGGGCGTGCAGGTGAACGAGCAGGTCAAGAAACAGGCCAAGTCCCTCGGCGTGGAGGTCGACCGCTTTGGCTTCACGAAGAAGCCTACCTTCGAGCCCCTGGCCACCTCGAGGCCCGGGGTCTTCACCTGCGGTGTTTTCAACGGCCCGAAGGACATCCCGGAAACGGTCAGCGAGGCCAGCGGAGCGGCAGCGTGCGCGGGTGGCGTGTTGTCCTCTGCCAGGGGTACCCTCGTGGAAGAGAGCCCCTTTCAGGTCGAAAGCTCGGAGGAGGAGACCGGGGATCCTCGGATCGGCGTATTCATCTGCCATTGCGGCATCAACATCAGCGCGATCGTGGACGTCAAAGCCGTGGCGGATTACGCCAGAGGCCTGCCCGGCGTCGTCCACACCGACCATCAGCTCTACGCATGTTCTCAGGACAATCAGGACAAGCTGCGAGAGATCATCCAGGAACATCGTCTCAACCGTGTGGTCATCTCCTCCTGTTCCCCCAGGACCCACGAACCTCTGTTCCAGGAGACGCTCCAGCAGGTGGGACTCAACAAGTACCTGTTCGATATGGCGAACATCCGTGACCAGTGCTCATGGGTCCACCGTACGGACAACGAGCGGGCCACCCGGAAGGCGAAGCGGCTGACCCGGATGGCAGTGGCCAACGTCACCCAGAGGGTCCCCCTGAACGAGAGTACGATTTCGATCCGGTCCGAGCTCCTCGTGATCGGAGGCGGGCTGGCCGGCATGACCGCGGCCAGGGAGGCAGCCACCCAGGGCTTTCCCGTCGTGCTGGTGGAACAGGAACCTGAACTCGGAGGACACCTTCGAAATCTGAGGAGGACCGTGGACGGGCAGAACGCCCGGGCATTCCTGAACGAACTCCGCAGCCAGGTCCTTGCAGACCCGAGGATCGAAGTTCTGACCGGCGCCGTGCTGGTCGGTCACAGCGGGTACCTGGGCAACTACAGCACAGAGGTGATGACCTCTGCCGGGACCGCCAGAACGATCGAACATGGGGCCGTCGTCGTTGCCACCGGCGGGCGGGAGGCGCGTCCGGAGATCTTTGGGCTTGGCTCCGAGGAGAGCGTCCTCACACAAACCGAGCTGGAGCAGCGTATCGAGGACGACCCGGCCGGCCTGAAGGGCGTCAAGTCGGTGGTAATGATCCAGTGCGCAGGCTCCCGGAACGAAGAGCGCCCTTACTGCTCCCGCGTATGCTGCCCCCAGGCGATCAAGAACTCCATCGCCCTGAAGGCGCTCCGGCCGAACCTCCGCGTGGACGTCCTCTACCGGGATGTTCGCAGCTACGGCCTGATCGAGCTCAAGTACATGGAGGCCAGAAAACTGGGCGTCAACTTTGTCCGATACGACCCGGAGACGAACCCGATCGACGTTTCGTTCGAGAACGGCAAGGTCGTGGCAATGCTCAACGACACGAGCCTTCAGCGTCGGGTGAGACTCGATGCGGATCTTCTGGTCCTCTCGGTCGGAGCCGATCCGGCCGACACGGAGGAATTGGCCACACAGTTGAAAACCCCGCGAAACGAGGC
>JAQYVQ010000485.1 GCA_030145435.1 Syntrophobacteria bacterium
ATGATGATGACCTGCGTAGGCACGGGCAAGGCGGAGCCGAATCCCGCGAACATCTTCTCGAACACGGGGATCACGAAGACGAGAAGCACCACCACCACCAGGACCGACACACCCAGGATCGCCGCAGGATAGACCATGGCGCCCTTGACCCTCTTCTTCAGGGCGATCGATTTCTCCATGTACTGGCTGAGTCGATTCAGGATGATGTCGAGTGTACCGCCGATCTCACCCGCGGTGACAAGGTTCGTATACAGGTCGTCGAAGGCCTTCGGATGCTTCCGAAGGGCGTCCGAAAAGGTGGACCCGCCCTCCACGTCGGTCTTTACGGCCAGGAGCGTGTCCTTGAACGTCTTGTTTTCCTGTTGGTTGCCCAGGATCTCCAGAGACTGGACGAGAGGGAGGCCCGCGTCGATCATCGTAGCGAGCTGCCGCGTGAAGACCGCCACCTCCTTTTCCGTGATCCCCTGGAGGAACTGGAACGAGAAGCCGTCGGATTTCGCCTTTTCAGGCTTCACCTGAATAGGAACAATCTGTTGTTTCCTCAGGTTCAGGACGGCCACTGCAGCGCTGGCCGCATCCATCTGGCCTCGGATGACCTGTCCCTGTCGGTTTCTTCCCTGCCACTTGAATAAAGGCATTGGAGTCCCCTCCTAGAATCGTGAGCGAATTGTCTCAACGGTTCCTGTACTGTGTTTTGGGCGCTTGTTGTTGCCGTGCCCCTTGCATGCCTGTTGACGATGACCCCCTCTCCACGGGGGGTTGCTTGCCGGCTATCATTTCGTTCAGCTCGTCCGGAAGGGAAGAGCGTGCAATGGCATCCTCGTAGCCGATCATCTTCCGGAGGAACAGTTCACAGAGGGCTTGGTTCATGGTCTGCATTTCGAACTTCGTCTGTCCCATCTGCATCTGGGAGTAGATCTGATGGACCTTCTCTTCTCGAATCAGGTTCCGGATCGCCGGGTTCGGCACCATGATCTCCAGGGCCAGCACCCTGCCCTTGCCACCCGACCGGGGGATCAGGATCTGGCTCAACACACCCTCCAGGACCATGGAGAGCTGCGCCCGGACCTGAGGCTGTTGGAAGGGAGGGAAGACGTCGATGATACGGTTGATCGTCTGGACGCAGGAGTTCGTGTGGAGCGTCGCAAGGGCCAGATGTCCCGTTTCAGCGATGGTCAGGGCGGCCTCCATCGTCTCGAGATCCCGCATCTCACCGATCAGCACCACATCCGGGTCCTGCCGCAGGATATGCTTGAGGGCCTTTGTGAAGGTCAGCGTGTCCGCTCCCACCTCGCGTTGATTCACGATCCCCTTCTTGTGCGCGTGCACATACTCGATCGGGTCCTCGATGGTCACGATGTGCTGGGGGCGGGTGGAGTTGATCTCGTCGATCATGGAGGCCAGGGTCGTTGTCTTTCCGCTTCCCGTTGGCCCCGTTACGAGAATCAGGCCCCTGGGCTTCGTGGTGAGGGCTTTCACGATGGAGGGAAGACCGAGCTCCTGGAAGCTCCGAATGTTGTACGGGATCGTCCGGAAGGCGCCGGCCGTCGTCCCGCGCTGCACGAACATGTTCCCCCGGAACCGGCTCAGGTCCTTGATGCCGAAGGAAAGGTCCAGCTCGTTATTCTCCTCGAACCGTTTTTTCTGCACCTCGGTCAGGACGCTGTAGCACATCTGTTTTGTCTCGACCGGAGACAACGGTTCCATGTGGAGGCCCACCAGGTTCCCGTCGACCCGTATCTGAGGGGGGGAGCCTACGGTGAGGTGAAGGTCCGAGGCATCCTTCTCGATCATGATCTTCAACAATTCCGGGAGCGAAGCCATTGTATTCCTCCTGCATCGATTGTCTGGTTTCTGCAGTCCGTCCTATTCCGGCAGCGTGTGATCCGTGTCCGGGTCCAGCCTCCGGGCACTGCGCCCGTTCCCGTCGTCATCCGCAGCGGTCACTCGCAAGACCTCTTCGGCCGTCGTAACGCCTCCGCGAATCTTGTGTAGGCCGCTTTGCCGAAGGCTCTTCATTCCGGCCTGCGCAGCCGCTCGCTTCAACTCGCCCGAAGAGCCCCCCTCCAGGATGAGTTCCTTGAGGTCCTCCCGGAGCGGCAACACTTCGTAGAGGGCGATCCGGCCCTTGTATCCCGTGTCGTTGCACCGGTCACACCCCGCCCCCTGGTAACTCTCGGTTGTCTCGGCCTCCTCGAGGGACATCCCCATCTCCACAAGGGCCTGAGGGTTCAGCTCATGAGGCTTCTTGCACTCGCTGCAGATCTTGCGAAGGAGGCGCTGGGCCA
>JAQYVQ010000244.1 GCA_030145435.1 Syntrophobacteria bacterium
CAAAAAGTCCCATCTGCGGCGTTCGGCTTCATCCCTCGTCATTCAACGTACAGGAAGTACGCCTCATTGTGGGACTGGATCCCCGCCTTCGCGGGGACAAGTTTTGCCTGCCTTGCATCTGGAACTTTTTGAACAGCCTCCAGCCACTTTTCTAACAGGCTGTTAGGGGCGACGTTCCCGAGGTGCCCTTTTTCTACTTCCTATCCAGGTAGTCCTTCACCCAGGATTCCAGATCGATCTTGGACACCGTCTCGGCAATGTACTTGTTCTCGATGTCGAAGATCTTCCGGGGTGATGTTTCCCTCGAGGCCTCGTACAGGATCGCCTTGATGCTCCTGGGCGCAAAGGATGGAACATTCTCAATGATCTGCTTCGCGAGCAGGCGTGCTTCGTCCAACACCTTGTCGTCCGGAACCACGTCCCTCACCATGTTCATCCTCAGCGCTTCCGCAGCATCGATGTTCCTGCCCGTGAGCAGGAGATCCAGGGCGGGCCCCCGGCTGAGGGTCCGCATGTAGAGGCTGGTGACACCCCAGAGGAGGGGAAAGCCGATCCTGGACTCCGGCATGCCGAAAACGACATTCTCTCCGGCGATACGAAAATCGCAAGCGATGGCAAGACCCAGTCCCCCCCCGAGGGCATGCCCACGAATCGCCGCGATCGTGGGCTTCGGGTATTTCTCCATTCCCTGAAAAAAGGCGAAACCGACCTCCATGAGGCGCAGCAGTTCCTCCGGATCGGCTCGTCCGACCGCCTTCAGGTCCATCCCGGCACTGAAGATCTTCTCTCCACCCGTCAGGATGACCACGCGGGTCTGCTCATCCTGTTCGAGGATCTCGAGCGCCCGGGTGATTGCATCGAACAGGTCGATGAACAGGGCGTTCACAGGCGGCTTGTCCAGGGTCACGACAGCGATCTCGCCTGTCCGCTCGATCTTCACGAGATCGAGGTCGCTGGTCTTCTCATCCAAGGGGAGCCCTCCTTCAAGAGTCTGGACGCAATTGGGGACAGCCACCGAGTTCCTCAACCCGATTCGATCGCTAGCGTAGTGGGGAAATCGGTGGCTGTCCCCAATTGCGTAGCTAACCTGTACATCACTATTTCTGGCACAGTTTACTAACCGACGATTCATTCACCCCTGTTTCTGCCCGGCCTTCTCGATCTTTGCCCACGTATCTCGCAGGGTGACCGTCCGGTTGAACACGAGTGCCCCGGGCTTCGAGTCTCGGGAATCAACGCAGAAGTAGCCCTGTCGCTCGAACTGGAATCGACTGCCGCCGGAGGCTTCTTGCAGGCTCGGCTCCACACGGCAGGAGGTCAACGTCACCTGGGAGTTCGGATTCAGGTGGGACTTGAAATCCGGGCCGTCCTTGTCTTCCGTCGGGTCCGGTTTCGTGAAGAGATGATCGTACAGCCTTACCTCCGCCTCGACCGCCTGAGCGGCCGAGACCCAGTGAAGGGTCGCCTTCACCTTGCGGCCGTCCGGAGCATCCCCCCCCCTCGTCTCCGGGTCGTAGGTGCAGCGAAGCTCGATCACCTCCCCGGTCTTCTCGTCCTTGACCACGTCCACGCACTTGATGAAGAATGCGTACCGAAGCCGCACCTCCCGTCCCGGCGCGAGCCGGTAGAATTTCTTGGGCGGATCCTCACGAAAATCCTCCTGTTCGATGTAGAGCACGCGGGAGAAGGGAACCTTCCGGGTTCCCATGCCCGGATCCTCCGGGTTGTTCACACAGTCCAGCTCCTCGACCCGGTCCTCCGGATAGTTCTCGATGACCACCCTCAGGGGCCGCAAAACCGCCATCACCCGGGGCGCACTCCTGTTCAGGTCCTCCCGGAGGGTGTGCTCGAGCAGGGCCATATCAACCGTGCTATCCCGCTTGGCCACGCCGATCCGTTCACAGAACTTGCGGATCGCCCCCGGCGTGTACCCCCGTCTCCGGAGCCCCGACAGGGTCGGCATGCGCGGATCGTCCCAGCCACTCACGTGACCGCCTTCGACGAGCTCCAGGAGCTTACGTTTGCTCATCACGGTGTAGGTGAGGTTCAGGCGCGCAAACTCGATCTGCTGGGGATGGTAGACATTCAGCTCGTCCAGCACCCAGTCGTAGAGGGGTCGATGATCCTCGAACTCCAAGGTGCAGATGGAATGGGTAATGCCCTCGATCGAGTCGGAAAGGCAATGCGTGTAGTCATACATCGGATAGATGCGCCATTTGTCGCCCGTCCTGTGGTGGGTGGCCGTCAGGATCCGGTAGAGGACCGGATCGCGCATGTTCAGATTCCCGGAGGTCATGTCGATCTTGGCTCGCAAGACCCGGGAGCCGTCTGCGAATTCCCCGGCCCGCATTCGCCCGAAGAGATCCAAATTCTCTTCTGCGGACCGGTTGCGATAGGGGCTCTCCTTTCCGGGTTCGGTCAACGTGCCCCGGTACTGCCGCATTTCGTCCTGACTCAAATCGCAGACATAGGCCTTGCCCACGTTGATCAGCTGCACCGCAACCTCGCAGAGCCGTTCGAAATAGTCTGACGCGTAGAAGAGGTTCTCACCCCAGTCGAACCCGAGCCACTTCACATCCTCCCGGATCGACTCGATGTACTCGACCTCCTCCTTGCTCGGGTTCGTGTCGTCGAAGCGCAGGTGGCACACCCCCCCTTCGTTTTCCGCGGCGATCCCGAAGTTCAGGCAGATCGACTTGGCGTGGCCGATATGGAGATAACCGTTAGGCTCGGGCGGGAATCGAGTCACCACTCGACCTCCCCACTTGCTCGTCCTCGAGTCCTCCTCGACGATCGATCGGATGAAGTCGGTGGCACGGTTTGATTCGGTTGTGCTCATTTTCTTAAGTCTCCCTTTTCCTTCGCTTTCGTTCCCCCGACCCTGTACCCGATGGACCGGTACCCGGCAAGCCTCCGCTCGTGCATCCGCTCGAGCATCGGAACGCGGCCGTCCACGTAATCGTAGATCTGGACGACCGACTTCGAGTCGTGACGACGGTGCAGACGTCCGGCGTACTGCTGCAGTGTTCCCCGCCAGGAGACGGGCGTTGCAAGAAAGAGCGTGTCCAGTCGGGCGTCATCGAATCCCTCTCCGATGTAGCGGCCCGTGGCGATCAGGACCCGCTCCTCCTCATCCGGGATCGCCTTGATCTGCTCGGCCAGGGCCTTGCGCTGGTTCTTACCCATGCCCCCCCGCAGCACGACGACATGGCGTACCACGCCCTCGCACCTCTTGGCAAAGGTCTCTACGTGATCCGTGCGCTCTGACAGGAGCAGCGGCGATCGCCCCTTCTCAACCGCCTTGATCAGGTCCTGGAAGATCAACTCGTTCCTCGCCTTGTCAGTGATCAGGGCGGAATACACCCCCTGGATGCCGACCCTGGCTCCCCCCGGGGCCATCCGAAACTCAGTGCGCCGCGGAATGACGACATGGTCGAAGGGCCTGGAGGCGGCCTGGCTCAGCGCATTCACGCGAAACCGGATCGGCCCGCACTGCATCATCACGATCGGATGGTGTCCGTCTTTTCGAACCGGGGTGGCCGTCAGGCCGAGCAGGTACCGGGCCTTTGCCCGGTCGAGCACCTGCTCGAAGGTGAAGGCAGGGACGTGATGGCACTCGTCCACGATCACGTGGCCGTACTCGGCAACGAGTTCCTGGACCGCCCCCTTCCGGTTCAGGCTCTGCAGAATAGCAACGTCGACGTTCCCTGTCCGGCTGTTCGTCCCCCCTCCGATCCGTCCGATCGATTCAGGCGGCAACGCCAGGAAGGATGCCAGCCTTTCCTGCCATTGGTCCATCAGCTGCCTTCTGTGGACCAGCACCAGGGTGCTCACCTTGCGGGCGGCGATCATCCAGGCGGCCACGACGGTCTTTCCAAAGGCGGTCCCCGCATGGAGCACGCCGTTTTCGTGGGCCAGCAAGGCCTGCGCGGCCTCTTGCTGCAACGGCGAGAGGGAACCGTGGAAGGCCGCCTCGATCGGAATGCCGTCGTGTCTCTGGTCCACGATCTCGGTTCGGACTCCGTGGCCCTCGAACAGCCCGATGACCTCTTCCAGGCAGCCCCGGGGCAGAGCGATTCGAGCGGGCGAGTCGTGGGCACACGCGATGACCCGGGGCTTGTCGAAGGTGGTGAGCCCCATGGCCTGAGCCCGGTAGTACTCCGGATTCTGGAAGGCCGCCAATCGTCTCAGCCGGCTCAACACGGCAGGCGTCAAGCCTTCCTTTTCCAGATAGATCCTGCTCGCCAGAACGATCCGGATCTTGTCCGGCAGGGGGCCCTCGAGCGGCTCAGGGGGCCTCCTTTCGGAGGGAGGCGCAGTCCACGGGTCCTGCTCCTCCCCTTCTTCGTGCGTCAAGCTCATCCGAACACCGATGATCTTCCCCTGCTTCTCCGCCTCCCGGACGGCGGCATCGACCGCCGCGGCAGGGACCCTCTCGAGACCGGAGAGGTACCGCCATTGATCCGGGTGGGGAAGGAAGTCTTTGTCGACGAAAACGCTGTTGCCTTCTTCTCGAGGGCCCCGCTCGAGAGGGAGGGGCACGAAACCGCCGAACCCTCCCCTGGGCAGGGCATCCAGGTCGGGACACAGACGATCATAGACATCCATGCCGACCTCCTGCCCCTTTTCGATCGTCCGGGTCAGGAGGACGCAACCGAACTTCCGGGCCGTGGCGGCCGGGATCCGCCTTTCGAAGAAGACCCACACGTGTGCGCCCGTGCCCGACCGAAGGCGCTCCACGGCCGCGGGGATTCCCATGGCACTGCATGTCTCCAGGAAGGCGGCAACGGCCTCTTGCCAGTCGCCCCTTTCAAACCCGATCGCGAGGAACCAGCAGGTCTGGTCCGGCAGGAGCGGATAGAGGGCGATCGTATGCCTGCCGGAGAGGTGATCCCGAATCACCTCGTCTGTCACGGCAGGAAACCTCGCGTTGGCACACTCACCGCACTTCACCCTCGGCTTGCGACATCGGGGCCGTCTCCACTCGTTCGAACAGGCAAGAGAGTAGCCGCTTCTGCCGCTCTTGGTCTCCCAGCGCAGCGCGTACAGGTCCCTTCTGCCACGGAAGACCTCACGAAACAGGGATATCTTGGCTTCTGTCGAGGCCTCCTGGGTCACGGTCCGGACAGGTTGGGCCTCGCCTTCACCCTCCGGGTGAGGGCGTTCCCCCAGGGAGCGCAGGCGTGCCTCGAGCCGGGCGTTTTCCTCCCGGAGACGGGAGCATTCCGCCAGGGCTGCTTCGAGCTGTTCGCGCAGGCTTCCTTCTCGCTTTTCTCGCTTCATCGATCACTCACCCGGGACATCCTCCCTGCTTCTCCGAATGGAGCCCACAACACGTTCTGGCTTATTCTACCTGTTCTGCCAACACGTTCAATGGCTTTGCTTTACAAATGCGGACCCGGTCATTAGCTTGGGAAGTGACGGCGGTTTCCCCTACCAAGGGGCGTGGGGAGTGGACCTGATCCCCGAACCCTGAACCCTCTAAAGGGAGGTCCTCCCATGGTCGATGGAAACAGAACCGATTACTCGCGACTCGATCGGCCGGAGATCTTGATGTTCCTGTTCCACCCCCGGCCGGAGTGGGGCGAACCCCGCCCCGTCGAGGGGGCGGTGGATGTACAAATCCCGGTCGAGGAGGACGTGGTCGTTGGGGGCCGGTACTACCTGGCCGACAAAGAGGCTGTGAACATCCTCTTCTTCCACGGCAACGGCGAGATCGTGTCCGACTACGAGGACCTGGCGCCCCTGTACATCCAAAAGGGCATCAACTTCCTGCCCGTCGACTACCGGGGCTATGGCCGCTCCACCGGAAGGCCCACCATCACGGCCATGATGAATGACTGCCACGTCATCTTCGAGTACAC
>JAQYVQ010000314.1 GCA_030145435.1 Syntrophobacteria bacterium
ACAAAGTGGCCTTAACTGCATGCATGCGTAAACTGTTGGTCATATTGAACACCATGGTGAAAACAAATGCCGCGTGGCGATGCGACTATGCCTCCGGCACTTGACAACGAACACAGTTGCTCTCCCTCAAGGGAGAGGGAATTGAGGAGCAACGATGCAGAACGCCTCTTCACAGGAAACGCTGATCCTCGTGGACAGCGAGGACAGACGGATCGGCTCTGCAGCCAAGGCCGATTGCCACCGTCGGCCGCTGCGACTCCACAGGGCCTTTTCTGTCTTCCTGTTCGATCGGGACGGCCGCATGCTGATCACGAAGCGTAGCGCGAAGAAGGACACCTGGCCCGGCTTCTGGAGCAACGCCTGCTGCTCGCATCCGCATGACGAGGAATCAACAGAGGGTGCAGCCCTGCGCAGGCTCAAAGAAGAGTTGGGCGTTTCTGCGGAGCTTCGTTTCCTCTTCACGTTCGAATACCGGGCTGACTACGATGCCACGTGGGGGGAACACGAGCTGGATCACGTGTTCGTGGGGCAGTGCGACGGACCACTGGACCCCGACAGGGATGAGGTCGACGAAGCGAAGTTCATCGACGTGGCGGATCTGAAGCAGGCTGTCCGGGACCGGCCCGAGCGTTACACACCGTGGTTCAAGATCAGCCTGGACCGGGTGCTGGATTCCCGCTGTGCTGGGGGATTGCCGCGTCGCAGTGATTGATCGCCCTCTCCGCTGCACTCCGACCTAGCAGACCCCTGCTCCTCGCAATGTCCCGCCAAATGGCGGATATTGCGAGCCGAAGGCGTGGCAATCTCCCAGCACCGTACGGGAGCATCAGGATTGCCCCCGTTGCCGAGGAATTCCCGCCGTCGCGGGAATGACGACCAGGTAGCTGGGGTCGATTCCCCTCCCCACGCCCCTCCTGGATCCCCGCGTTCGCGAGGATGACGGCCTCGCGGGGATGACGGCCAAGGGGCTGGGGGATTGCCGCGTCGCAGTGATTGATCACCATCTCCGCTGCGCTCCGACTTATCAGACCCCTGCTCCTCGCAATGTCCTGCCAAATGGCGGACATTGCGAGCCGAAGGCGTGGCAATCTCCCAGCACCGTAAGTGAGCCTCGGGATTCTTCAGGGTCTTTCGATGAACGCATCGCGCAGGAGCTTGCTCTGCCGTTCGAATGCCTGCCGCGGGTTCCGCGGGTCCTTCATCAAGGCAATTTCCTGTGTAAGGAGCCGGGCAAGGTTCAGGATGTGGGTGTCGAACTTATGGCTCTCCCGCTTGTACAGGGGATGGTCTCTGTTTACGAAGATGACCGTCTCTTCTGAGAACACCTCGGGGCCGTCTTCCCCGAAGCTGTCCACCACGCAGGAAACGCCGTAGTCGCCGAATCTCATCCGCTTGATCACGGCATTCGGGGTGAGTTCTCTCACTTTCGGCTTTCTCTTGCGCTTCTTTGGGCCCTTCGGCGGCGCAGGCTCCGGCTGCACCTCCTCCCCGTCCTTGCCTGTCTTGTCGGCGGCCTGCTTGGCCGCCCCTCCAACCCCTTGCCCGCTTCCGGCAAGGGGCAAGGCACCAAAGGGGGAGAAGTCAGGGTTCAGGGCAAGGGCCCGGTAGAGCCGCTGCAGGGTCTCCTTCAGGGCGCGGCTCACGACCCTCTTTTCCTTTTTCGTGCTCAGGGTCTGCAGGGCCCGCTTGACCTCTCCCATGACGCGCTCCATGAGATCCTCAAAGGCCCTGTATTCGTCGGAATCCTTCAAGAACCCGCTCCGGTCGCTCGTGATGGGCAGGAAGTCCGCATGGATCTCTCCGCGAACCCGGGCCATCGCCTTTCCCCAGGTCTCCATGCCGAACAATTCCCGCTTGATCGTTGCCTGCTTGACCTTCACCTCGATCCCGAGGTCTTCCTTTTTCGCAGCCGTCTCCGACTGGATGACGATCTCACCCGTGACGGGCCCGAAAGAGGTGCCGTCGAGTACCGGAATGCGGTGTCCGGACAGGCTTCGAGGATAAATCCGGTTCCCGTTGAGCTTCACCTTGAAGTGCGGGGCCTTGAGAGGGGTTCCTTCGATGACCTTTGCTTCGATGTCCCGGGGCTCGAAGCTTCGCAGGAGTCCCATGAGGACTACGGTCGTGCCGTCCTCTTCATGGGCCTCGGGGGGCAAGACCTCCATCGGCAGATTCCAGGTGTCTCCAGAGGCCTCCCAGTCCTGCTTGTCGAACACGATCCGAGCGGCAAAAGGCCCCTTGCGGGTCGTCACCTCGAACCGCTTGCAGGCGGACAGGGTCGCGAACTTCCCGATCCCGAACTGGCCGATCCGATCCCGGTGATGCACGGGGGAGCGCGAGGCCTCGAGCTTGAACGGGGAGCCGATGTTGAAGTACTGCACGAGCCCCGCCCGATCCATGCCGGTCCCGTTGTCACGGACCTCCACGGTCTCATCGGTGATCTTCACGTCCACGATTGTGGCGTCCGCGTCGTACGCGTTGTTCACGATCTCGCGGATGAACTCGATGCTTTCGGCATACAGCCTTTCACCGATGGTGATGATGTGGCTCTTGTCGATCGTGACCGGGATGATTTCCGTGGGAGTCCCTTTATCCACTGCTATTTCCTTTCCATGATCCCTCGCATCGTGGTGGCCAGGATCTCGGGAGGCGTGAGGATCAGTTCATTGCGGAGCAGCTTCTGAAGGAAGTAGTCATCCGTGCGGTAGTTCTCGTACACATTCTGCCGGGAGATGATCCGGATGTAACACCGGACCGAGTCGTCCTGCTCGCCGAGGGGGCCCGAATAGACCGCGAAGTTGAACGTGGAGACCCCCATTGAATCGTAGCCCTTCAGGACACAAGAAAGGCCCTGGGCCAAGCCCTCGAGGTCTTTGTCGTCCATTTCAAGGAAGTCCCTCCGTTCCGGGAGGATCCCGAGGATCTCGTTCGTGCCCTGCGGAGAGAACGAGGCGATCCAGCAGACCGGCCCGGTCTCCCCGATGTAGCGTTCGCCGAGTTCCTTCTCGACCTCCACGATGTCCGACCAGTAGCAGCTCCCGTGTTCCTGGAGGTAGCGCCTGCTGTGGTCGAACAGGCCCTCCATGTAGGTGAACGGAAGATCCGCGCCCGCAATCTGGAAGTGGGGATGGGATATGCTGGCCCCGGCAGGATGGAGGTAGTTCCCGTTGATCGTGATGTAGCGAACATCCGGCTCGCCCTTCGAAAGGGCCTTCACGAATTCCGAAGAAACCTGAAAGGCCTCCATGATCATGCCCGGATCGAAATCCCCGAGCCGAACGTAGTGCTTGTCGCCCACGCGGATGACAGCGTGGACATGGGCCACGGGAAACAGGTTGGGAAAGAGAACGGCCTCGCCCACCTGTATGCGGCCGTCCGGGACGAGTTCCTTCGGATAGGTCGGCGTTGCGAGCTTCCAGTTGTCGCCGCAGAGGAAGCACCGGTCCTGACTCTCCTGGGCCAGCCGATCGATCAGGGCCTGGTCGGTCGGGCCGAAGAAGACGGCCACCTTGTCTTCCAGGGATGGGTTGAACACGCTCTGGTACCCGGTCAAGGGGTCCCTTCGGATCGTGATCTCCTGGGTGTCCAGCTCGTTTCCGAGCATCGGGTTGTGGAATGTGGACTTCTGAACATGTTTTTCGAAACGGATTCCTTTCTTCATCGGAACGGCTCCTTCCGTTTGCGCTTGCCGCGCTTGCCATATTCGACGCGTTCATGAAGAATCAAGCCAGAAGTTTAACAAATTTTCCCGGGAAAACCATAATCGCCGTCATTCCCGAGAAAGCGGGAATCCATCGGCGCATCATGGATGCTGGGAGATTGCTTCGGCCCTCTCAGGAGGGCCTCGCAATGTCCGCCATGAGGCGATTCGGTTGGGGACAGCCACGGAATACGGAAACAGGCGAAAGGGGTGGAGGACAATGAGGGGGGAAGTGACCCCAACCGCGGACATTGCGAGGAGCCGAAGGCGACGCGGCAATCCCTTGGCACCGTATCATTCCTTCTCCCCTCGGGGAGAAGGTCAGGATGAGGGGGGCTTCTATCACTCCCTCACCCTAACCCTCTCCCTCTCGAGAGGGAGAGGGAATATAGGAGATGAGAGCGACTTCACTGGGGTCCAATGAAGGAGCTGGATCTTCTAAAATGTAGAATGACGACCTGACCCCAAGGCTAATTACGTCAAGACCGGGCTTCGCGATAATGGCACGATTCGAAGCGAACGAAAAGGAAGCGAGTTCCCGCCTTCTGATCCCCACCTCCCTGGAGTTGCCCCTTGTAAGAGAGGGCGACACCCTCCGGATCGACCTCGCAGATCTTCCGATCTTCTTCGGCCTCTCCATCCTCTCCAGAGACATCGGGGAGAAGATCATCAACCGCTACCACCTGGACCGGATCGATATCGAGGTGGAGAAGAGGGTCAAGCTCGCAGAAACCCCCGAACTGGCCGCCCTCCAGGTCGAGTACATCAAGATCACCGGGGACTACGAGGTCTTCGATCACATCCTCGCGGACAAGGATGCCTTCATCGAGGACGTCACGACCGTGTTCGGGTCCCTCCAGATGCAGCGTTGGCGAAAACACATCTACCCGGATGATCAGGCAGGCGAATCCCAGGCCCTGGTGTTCCTCCAAGCGAGGAGACTCGATACAGGGGACTATCCCTATCGCGTCATCCTCGAACGGCTTCGTTCCTCGAAGAAGCCGGACAAGTATTTCCTGCGCGCCATCTTTGAAGGCCTCGACCGGAAACGGCTCGATCTGTCCTCCTTCCCCCATGTCGTTGTGAAGAACCCGGAAGGGAGGAGCTTCATCGCGGGGGCCACTCGCATCTCGAGCATGCTCTGCGAGCAGGTGCGGTGGCAGGCCAAGCTCGGGAAGCGCACCTACTGGGAGGCGAGGAGGACCGACAGCTTCATCTTCGGCCGACTGGCGGATGCCGGGTTCGGCCAACTCGACGAAATTCAACTCTCGTGGGCCGAAAACTACGTCGAGATCTTCCGGGCCATGGAAACGGACCAGTTGAGCGCGATCTTCAAGAAGATCCTGCTTCTCTTGGAGGACCACACGGTACGCAACCTCCTCGAAGACGGGGAGACGATCCGCGTGGACTTCTGCGATACGCACTGCCACCTCGATCTTTCCAAGCTGGGTCGTTCTTTCTGGGTGTCCTTCGGACATCGGCGAAGGAGCCTCGACATAGATGAGTACCTCCACCGCATGCCCCCCCTCGAGGAGGTCGTCGCAACACACGCGAGCGAGCAACCTCTAAAGGGGCTTAACGTCCTGCTCATCCATCATGTGACCGCCGAAATCCTCGGCTTCATCGCCGCACTTCGGAAACTGGGCGCCCGAAATGTGTTCACTCTGTTTGTCCACTACGGCGAGTCCGTGCCCTCCGATTTCCTCGAGGCCCTGCTCGACCTCGACCAGGACCGCTTCCGGTGCCACTCCCTGAACAACGTGGAGGACCCCCTGTCCGTGGAGGGGTATTTCGTCCTGAGTCCGAGGTTCTCAGGCCTCGAGGACTTGAAGGACCTGGATGAGAGGCTTCACCGGATTCGGCCCGGGTACATGCAGGCCATGGTGGAGACCGCCACCCGCTTGTTCCTCGAGATGTTGCTGAGGACCGCCCGCGATGCGAGCAAGTGCCTCATCATAGAGGACGGGGGGTACCTGACGCCCGTCCTGAACCAAAAGGCCTCGGCCGGAGGTTCTGTCCAGACCCTGCTCGAGGAAAACGAAGTCCCCATCCCCGACGACTCGAAGGAAGTGGCCAAACTCGGGCTGACCGAGGCTCTCGACAAGTGGGTCGTGGGTACGGTCGAACACACCAAGAACGGACTCGACCGACTGGAGGCGGTCCTCGAGGAAAAGGGGCAGCTCGCTCGCCCCTGCTTCAGCATCGCCGTTTCGAATCTCAAGGTGACCGA
>JAQYVQ010000366.1 GCA_030145435.1 Syntrophobacteria bacterium
GAGGGCGGATTCCCGGAGGGCCCGCCGTTCGACATCCGTGGCCCCGAAGGGGACACAGATGATCATCCGAGGCCGCGCCAGCGTGCTCCGCTGATGTGCCTGGAGGATGAAGTACCTGAGCATCTCTTCGGTAATCTCGAAATCGGAGATGACCCCGTTCTTGATCGGTCGGATGGCCGTGACCTGGGGAGGGGTCCGGCCGATCATTCGTTTTGCCTCTTTGCCGATCGCGACAATCCGCTTGTTCCCGGCATCATCCTCCCGGACCGCGACGACCGAGGGCTCACACAGGACAATTCCCTTGCCCTTCACGTAGACAAGGGTCGTGGCCGTCCCAAGATCAATAGCCAGGTCATTCGACATAAGGCCCAGAATCCAATTGAAGAGCATTCGCTTTCCTTGAAGGGCTGCCCTGAAATCCCTTTGAAAATGGGAAAATACCCAACCATAGCTAAAGAATATTATCCATTCTCCCGCACCCTATCAAATAGGCGTCTCCGGATCAAGTGAGAAATCCGCTCTCTCCGGGCAAAAAGGGCCTCGATCGAGGCCCTACGGTTTGCCTTTTCCCCATGCCTTTCGTACCATGTCGCAGATACTGAAAGTGATGTCTGAAGGGGCTTGAAAGCTGTTGCCGCGAAGCGGGCTCCGCCCGGTTCCGGCCTCCACGTGTGGATGAAAAGGGGTACGATGACATGCTGAGTTACATGAGAAAAAACGCGGGTTCGTGGTTGATCAAGGTCCTCTTGTTCGGCGTTGCCCTGTCGTTCGTGATCGGGTTCGGCATTCTGCCCGCGCTGCGGGACGAAGAAGGGGGTGGGGTGGTCGTTGCCCAGGTCGGTGAGAGGAGAATCACCCGGGGAGAGTGGAACCAGGCCTATGAGAACCTGATTCAGGTGTACAGGCGGGTCTACCAGGACCGGTTTTCCGAGGAGATGGTCAAACAGATGCGGCTTCGTGAGACGGCCCTGGATAACCTGATCAATATGGCGCTCCAACTCCAGGAGGCCAGGCGGTTGGGGCTGGAGGTCTCGGACGAAGAGCTTCGGGACAGGATCGAGTCGCTGCCTTATTTCCAGCGGAACGGGAGTTTTGCAAAGGACCAGTATCTCAGGCTTCTCCAGGCGAACCGGCTGGCCGCAGCCGACTTCGAGAGGCAGCAAAGAGATGAGATGCTCGTGGAGGCCTTTCAGAATTTCGTCCGGGGCACGGTCAAGGTGTCGGAACAGGAGCTCTGGAACAGTTATGTGCTCGAAAAGGAGCAGGTTCGTCTGGAAGCGCTCGTGGTGAGCCCCGCCTCGTTCGAAGAGGCGGTAGATGTCGAAGAGGAAGCGTTGAAGGAATTTTTTGGACAGAATTCGGAAGGATTCCTGACCCCCGAAAAGGTGAAAGCCGCCTATGTCCTGGTTGCCCCGGGACCGTATCGGGATCAGGTGAAGGTCTATACGGGCGACATCGAGGAGTACTATGACTCCCACATCGAAGAGTTTTCTACGCCTGAGGATCTGCACATGAGGCACATCCTGCTGCGCGTGTTGCCCGGTGCGGACGAGTCGGTTCGCATGGAGAAGAGGAAGACCATGGAAGGGCTGCTGGAGAGAGTTCGCGCGGGGGAGGACTTCGGAGAGTTGGCGAAGATCTACTCCGAGGATACCGGCTCCAAGAAGGGGGGCGGCGACCTGGGGTATGTCAAAAGGGGCAGCCTCGTGCCGGAGGTGGAACGGGTCGCCTTTGACCTGAAACCGGGGGAGGTGAGCGATATCGTTTCCTCCTCGTACGGCCTGCATCTGATCAAGGTAGAGGATTATCGTGCCTCAAACGTGGAACCTCTGGAAGGCGTGAAGGAGAAGATCCGGGAAACTCTGACCGAGGAGAAGGCCTGGAGGCTGGCGAGGCGGAAGGCAGAGGAATCCTCGTGGGATCTGAAAGAGAAGGGGGGCTTGCCGGAGGCGGGCTCGTCGCAGGGGGATTTCGTGGTCGAGGAGACGGACTACTTTTCCCGGACGGACGCGATCCCCGACCTGGGACGGGAGGCTTCCTTCATCCAGACCGCCTTTTCGCTCGAGCCGGGCCAGATGAGCGAGGTCATCCGGGGGGACAAGGGCTACTATCTCCTGCAGGTGATCGAGAAGAAGGCCCCGGAGACCCCACCCTTCGAGGAAGTGCGCGCTCGACTGGAAAAGCAGTTTCGTCAGGAAGAGAGCAAGAATCTGGCGGAGGAGAAGGCAAGAGAGGTTCTGCAAGCGGCCGCAAGCGGCACGCCCGTAGACACCCTGACCGAACAGGATGGGGTCGAGGCGATCGATACGGGTTTCATCACCCGTCTCCGGAGGTACATCCCGAGGATAGGCGCGTCGGAAGAGATCCTCGAAAAGGCTTTCACACTGACGGAAGAGTCTCCCTGGGCGAAGCAAGTCTTCTCGGTCAATGGAAAGTTCTATGTGATCCGATTTCAGGAATGGCGTGAGCCGGACCGGGCGGCGTTCCTGGCCGAGAAAGAAGAACTCCTGACTCAGCAACAAACCAAGAAGGCCCAGGAGATCTATCGCGAGTGGCTTGCTGAGCTTCGAAAGCAAAAGGAAGTGAAGATCAGCACTGGGGTCGAGGCTTGAGAGGCGTCCAACCGGGGGCTTTCCGGGAACGAGGAGGAGTCCGATGAATCCTGCCGTAGAGGTTGTGCCCGTCTTCGAAGACAACTACAGCTTCGTGCTGACCCTTCCAGGCCAGGATCGGGCCATCGTGGTCGACCCGGGGGATGGGGAGAAGGTTTGGTGCTTCCTGGAAGAAAAGGGGTACGGGCTCGAGGCGATCCTGGCGACCCATCATCACTTCGATCATGTGGCAGGCATCGAGTTCCTCTGCGACAAGATGCCGGTGGATGTCTATTGTTTCAAGGGCGACCTCGACCGCGTCCCAAGGGCCGGCCGCGGACTCGAGGATGCGGAGGAAATCGAACGAGGCGGTCTGCGCTTCCGGACGCTTCATGTGCCCGGACATACCTCCGGTCACGTGGTTTACGTATGCGGGGATGCCTTGCTGGCAGGAGACACGCTCTTTCTCGGGGGGTGCGGGCGTCTGTTCGAAGGGTCACCGGAGCAGATGTTTCATTCCCTGTACGACAA
The DNA here is from genome assembly GCA_030145435.1 of Syntrophobacteria bacterium. Lineage (GTDB taxonomy): Bacteria > Desulfobacterota > DSWW01 > DSWW01 > DSWW01 > S015-6. The sequence goes on from JAQYVQ010000366.1 coordinate 3,123, forward strand.
GATCCTCCCCCTGCCGGAGGAAACCCGGATCTTCGCGGCCCACGAATATACGGTTCACAACCGATCCTTCTGCCTTTCGATTGAGTCGGAGAATGCGGCCTTGCGGGAGCAGTTCAACGAGTCGAAGGCACTCTGCAAGAAGAATCTTCCAACCGTTCCAGGTTCTTTGAAGACGGAGAAAGAGACGAACACCTTCCTGCGATGCAGGGAACCGGCCGTGGTTCAGGCTGTGCAGGCCAAGGCCCCGGACACGTCCGACGATCCTGTTTCGGTTTTTACCGCTGTCCGGGCGATGCGTGACGGGTACTGATTTCTTGCCCGTCGAACCGGGGCGCCGCCGCCATGAAGGACCCAAGCTACGTAGCCACCTTCCGCTCAGGAGAACTCGAGGCCCGGGTGAAAGGGCTGATCGAGAGCCTTGCCTCTTGTGATCTTTGCCCGAGAAGGTGTCGGGTCAACCGTCTGGAAGACGAGAGAGGGTTCTGCAGGACCGGGCGGCAGGCTGTCTTCTCGAGCTTCGGCCCTCACTTCGGGGAAGAGGACCCGCTGGTGGGTCGAGGAGGCTCCGGAACGATCTTCTTCACCCACTGCAACCTGCTTTGCAACTTCTGCCAGAATTACGATATCAGCCACGAGGGGGCCGGGCAGGAGATCGAGCCGGAAGGCCTGGCCCGCGTCATGCTGAACCTGCAGGATCAGGGGTGTCACAACATCAACTTCGTTTCCCCCAGCCATGTGATCGTTCAGATCCTGGAAGCTTTGCCCATGGCGATCGAAGGGGGGTTACGCATCCCGCTGGTCTACAACACCGGAGGCTATGATCTGCCGGAGACGATCAGGCGCTTGGAAGGTGTGGTGGACATTTACATGCCCGACGTGAAGTTCAGTGACGGAGTGGTGGCGGAGGAGCTTGCTGAGGCACCGGACTATCCTCTGATTTGCCGGCAGGCTCTGTCCGAGATGCATCGGCAGGTGGGGGATCTCTGCCTGAACGAAGCAGGGGTTGCGTGGAAAGGCCTTCTCATTCGACACCTGGTCATGCCGGACCATCTTGCAGGAACCGAAGAGACCTTTACGTGGATTGCGGGCCACCTCTCCACGAACACGTATATCAACGTCATGGATCAATACCGTCCATGCGGGACCGTGCAAGGGCATCCTTCCCTGTCGAGGCGGATCACGGGCGGCGAATACGAAGAAGCCCTCCAAATTGCCAGACGATGCGGGTTGCACAGGCTCGACCAGCGACGAGCCCTCCAAATTTTCCGGCGCTGACCCTTTGCACCACGCTTTTCCTCGCCTTCCCGGACATCCCGCAAGCCAAAGTCTTGCGCGTTTCTGCTCTCTTTAATCGACGATCACTCGGTCCTTTCGCGACGGTTTCATCGAAGGAGGCCGTTCTACCGGGGACGCACGTACGGCTCCCCGCGGAGAGGGCCGAGGGGAAATCGTTATGTGTATCTAGCCATTCGTTTTGAAGCGGAACGCCGGACGGTGCGTGGAGGTCACCGGAGAAAGACTAACGGAGTTCTTCTTTCATGCCGAAAAGAGAGGAAGCAAGATCTTGAAAGAGGTGAAAAAGGGTACATCTTTTTTAAAAAATGTCTATTTTTTTTCTTGACATACAATATCTGGTGTGGTTAAAGTACCGGAGACTCAAAATACAGCAATCACCCATGTTTTGGGTTTTGAATATAAAGTTATAAAGTGGTGAGGCAAAAAAAGAGAAGGAGAAGTTAATCCCGGAAAACCAAGAAGTACAGGAGGAGCCATATGGCTACGAAGAAGAAAGTCAAAAAGGCAGTTAAGAAGAAAAAGGCAGCAGTGAAGAAGAAAGTAGCGAAGAAGAAGGTCGTGAAGAAGAAAGTAGCGAAGAAGAAGGTCGTGAAGAAGAAGGTCGTGAAGAAGAAGGTAGCGAAGAAGAAGGTAGCGAAGAAGAAGGTAGCGAAGAAGAAGGTCGTGAAGAAGAAAGCGGCCAAGAAGAAAGTAACCAAGAAGAAAGTCACGAAGAAAAAGAGGAAATAGGAGATCAGCCGCTCCTGCAGCCTACGCGAACAGGCAGGACGCAAAAAAAGGGCTCCCGAACCATGGGTGGGGGCCCTTTTTTTTATGAGATCCTCAAGCCTCCACGAGATGCCCCGCTCCTCCCCGACTGTGTCCACGCCCAACAAGCCATTGGCTGTTAGCTTTTAGCTCTTAGCCCCCCCTCTTCCGTTGAAGTTGACAATTACGACCTGACCCCCTGATTCGCGGGCATCCTTTTCGCTCGTCGACTCATCCAAACGAGAATTAGCTTAAAGGACACCTCTGGAGAGGCATCGATGACGGAAACGATCATGGGGAACGGCGGGAGAGGGCTTCGAAAGGGCCCGCTGCTCGAAAAAGTATTGCACCCGGCGGCCACGTCGATGATACGAGTGGCCTGCGAGGAATTGTTGCCGGACGGGAACGCTCGCCTGCTCGAGTTGTTGCCTGGTCCGGTGAACGTCATGCCTGGGGGAGATGAGCCGAACGTGGTCACCGGGCTGGGCGCCCGGTCGGAGGAACTGTCTCGGAATGACGGGCTGCGGCATCGCATCCTCGCAGATCTGAACGAGAAGCCGGTCCTACCGTTCCGAAGCGATTGCTTTGATGGGGCTGTGTTCTTCTTCGGTGTGGAGACGCTGCGCACCCCGGACACGGTGTTCGAGGAGGTGTCCCGCGTTCTCAAGCCCGGGGCCGTCTTCCTGATCGTCTATTCCCCGGTTACGGACTCGGCCTGCTGCAATTCGAGGTGGAAGTTTATGGACGAGCAGGAGCGGCTTTCCACCATCGTCTCCAGTTTTGAAAAGGCCAAATCCTTCGGGCCGGTCACCGCCTACGGTACAAAGAAACGGTTTCGATCCGACGCGAGCGAGAAGCAACATCCCGCGAAAGACCAGGCGCACGTCTGGATCGCTTACGCGAAGAACCGTTCGGCCGAGGCCCGAGCCGGAGAACTGTCCACGAGGCTGGAGAGGCCCTACGAGGAAGAGGCGGACCCTCTTCAATGCCCCTACTGCGGTGACAGGCTCAGGAAATACGAGGTGCCACACTCTGCCTGCGAGATCGACTACTGGTACGAGGCGGACTATCTCTACATCTGTTTCAATGACGGGTGCCCGTATTTTGAGCGGGGCTGGGA
>JAQYVQ010000372.1 GCA_030145435.1 Syntrophobacteria bacterium
GCCTCCTGGGGGTGATCCCAGAAGTCCGGCTTGCACATCTCCTTCTCCAGGCGATCGAATCGCGACTGCCTATCTTCTAAGTCAAAGATAGCCTCGTAACCTGTCAGAGATCATCTTGACTTCCGCGGTCTGTTCCTTGAGATCCATCAATAATTCTCCTTATTCATGTCGGTTCCTGCTCCTCTCACCCGATACCCTTCTTTTCCTAATTGGCTCGGCGTCAGGCGGGAACACTCTTCTGTATCCGCCGAAGGAGCTGTCTCTGCTTCCTTCTCATGACAGCCGCCTCTTCAGACGCTCCGGTATGTTCGTATCCTATCAGGTGGAGGATGCCATGAACCAGAAGCAAATCCAACTCCTGATTCAACTCGGCACATTCCTGGGCTGCCTGTTCTTCCGCCGTCTCCGCACTGATCACCACGTCCCCCAGCCAATCCGGATGGAGCGCCTCCCCGCCTCCCTCCCACTGTGCGAAGGCCAGGACATCGGTCGGACGATTTCGCCCCAGATACTGCCGATTCAACTGCTGGATCCGTCGATCGCTCACGAGCAGGACCGAGAGCTCCGCTTCCTCGAAGCCGAGGGATTCCAACACAAGATCCGCGACCTGCCGAAGGCGCTTGCAGTCGACCGCAACCTTTCGTTGCCTGTTCGAGATCAGTACCTGTCGGCCCTCAGTCATTCCGTCCCCCCCAATCCTTTTCGTGCCCGTGCCCGGTATCTAGGTGAAAGGTCAAAGGACAAAGGCCCCTCGCCCCTTGCTCGTCCTCGTCCTCGATTTCGGCCGAAGGCACGGGATTAGATAAAGAATCGGGGACGGCGTTTGGAGGCCGAAGGGAAGAGGGTCAAGGGGTGGTTGAATTCATGTAATTTGCTCTTCAATACTTGATCCAGCCCTTTCACCTTTGACCTTTCACCTTCCCTTTCCCTTTCCCTTCAATCGATCCGACCTGTCGTAGGCGCCGATGATGTCATGAACGAGCCGATGCCGCACCACGTCTTCCTCACTTAAATATCGAAAGCAAACCCCCTTGAGGCCGCGCAGGATATCCTGGACCTCCACCAGGCCGGAGACCTTGTCCGCAGGCAAGTCAATCTGGGTGATGTCACCGGTGATGACCGCCTTGGAATGCAGGCCCAGCCTCGTCAGGAACATCTTCATCTGCTCGGAGGTGCTGTTCTGGGCCTCGTCCAGGATGACAAAGCTGTCGTTCAGGGTCCTGCCACGCATGAAGGCCAGAGGCGCAACCTCGATCTCACCGGTTTCGACCATCCGGGAGGCCCGCTCGTAGTCCATCATGTCGTGAAGGGCGTCGTAGAGAGGCCGCAGGTACGGGTTCACTTTTTCGTAGAGATTGCCGGGAAGGAACCCGAGCTTCTCCCCCGCCTCCACAGCCGGCCGCGCCAGCACGATGCGCATCACCTCTCTCCGCATAAGAGCCGAAACGGCCATCGCCATGGCAAGAAAGGTCTTGCCCGTCCCAGCCGGACCGATTCCGAACACGATGTCATGGCCGCGAATCGCGTCGATGTACTCCTTCTGTCCGATGCTCTTCGGGGTGATCCCCCGCTTCGTGGGCGCCAGGTAGACCACGTCCAGAAAGACGTCCTTCAGGTCCGCTCCCGGATGGCGCTTTAGCATTCGGGCCGCACAATCGACATCCGTCGGGTAGACGGAGAACCCCTTTTGCTGAATCTGGTAGAGCTCTTCGAGCAGCTTATAGGCCAGGTCGACAGAGCTTTCCTCCCCACGTATTCGCACCGTATCGCCACGGGCGGAAAGCTCGACGCCAAGCTCTTTCTC
>JAQYVQ010000384.1 GCA_030145435.1 Syntrophobacteria bacterium
ATCGCGTCTGGCTTCATAGCAGCTACGGAAAGTTCGAGCATTATGGTGAAGTAGAACTTCCAAAGCAGCTCAAGTACATCAAGAGGCTCAGTCGAGATCGCCGCATGACTGACCGAGAGTTGAGGGAGAAGACGATGGAAGCATACCGAGTCCAGCCAGAGTACCTGACAAGGAATCAGGCATCAGAGCTGATCGATCAGCTTCTGGACAACTGATCGGCTGATACAAAGAACCTCAACGGAAAGGGGAGTCTCCTGAGATGGAGCTCCCCTTTTTTTATTTCAACTCGTAGGAAAATGAAAGGAGTGCATCATGACTTCAGAACAAGCTCAGAAATTGAGGTGGTCTGGTTTACATACTCATATCATATCTTAACATTTGCAGAACTTAACATCTTGGCAAGCTATGTTGAGTCCACCACGGCAAAAGGCCACCCCAAGATTTTGAGGCTTAGCAATATAGAACTGCTATGCACACCCGACATTTTGGAACAAAGCAGTTCTGCGTACGACTCTTGCTGCAGACAACAAGAGTCAAACTGACCTCATCTCTCAAAAAGCTGATTAGTTGCCTTCAAACGAATGTTCGCTTAGTATTATCTAAGTCGATTATCATCACCCCAATTTCTCTCAGGCCCGGAACGATCCAATCCAGGAAGGTACCCTGTGCCAGACGAGACAACAACCACAACCCTGATACGCACCAAGCTGCACCTGACTCTGCTGTCGGTGGAGTATCTAAACGGCGATTAGTGGAATGATTTTAGTATCTTGAGCCGCAATATTCCTGAACCCTAAACTCTGAACCGGTGAACGCTCACTTTTTTTATTAAACAAGGAGAAACCAAATGAAAATGAAGTTACTATTCTCGTACCCTGCGCACTGCCTTGGGAGAGATACTCCGAGATCTCGACGAAGGACTTTTTCATTGGTCTGCTTGGTCTGTGGGGCCTTGCTTTTCTCGATACCCCTGTCGGGCGCGCTTGGTCTCCTGGCAACACCCGCCTGGTCCCACGAGGTCCAGCCGCACCCGCACGCTGAGGATTCCAAAGCGGAGGACGAATACAAGGACCCCCAGCACGGGACTCTCGGGCAAATTGGAGCCAAGCTCGCAAACCCGCTCGGCGATGTTTGGGCGCTGAGCATGAGCTTTAATATGCCGCAGTTCTACGATGGCGACGCCAACACCGGTGACCCCCAGCTCGGCGCTACCTTGCTCTTTCAACCCATCCTGCCCATTCCCATATATGGAACCGGGGATGCTGAATGGCGGATGATCACACGACCCATCGTTCCGCTCATTTTCAGCGAGCCCGTCCCGAAGGGGTTCGACGAATTCGATGATACAGGTGGTATCGGTGACATCCAGCTGCCCTTGCTGTTATCCCTTCCCGCTCGATATGCAGGGAATTTTATCCTCGGTGCGGGACCTGTCGGGCTCTTTCCTACTGCAACGGACGATGACTTGGGTAAGGACCAGTGGGCTCTCGGTCCGGCCGTCGTCTTTGGCTATAAGAACAAGTTCGTGACGGCCGGGGTCTTCCCGAACTACTTCTGGAAAATCGGGTCGAGCGGCCAGGATAAGGACACGCCCGACATAAGCCAGGGGAGCATGCTCTATTTTCTCACATTCAACCTACCAGATGCCTGGCAGGTCGGGATGCACCCTACGATCACCTACAACGATAAGGCCTCGTCGGGTAACAAATGGAACGTTCCCGTCGGGCTCTACGCCGGAAAGACGATTAAGATAGGCAAGTTCCCGGTCAACATCAAGGCCGGTCTCGAGTACTCGGTGGTCAGCCCGGACGACTTTGGGCAGGTCGCCCAGTTCAGGTTCGAGATTACTCCGGTGGTTCCGTCCCTGATCAAGGATCCGATCTTTGGCAAATAAAGGGGGAAATTGCCATAAAATAATGGAAAAACAAAGCCATGAGGAGAAAAGCCGTGGAAAAGAAAATAAGCCCATTTTTCCTGGCAGTACTGTTGTTATTATGTACAGCGCTGTTCGCCACCAATACCTGGGCGGAGGACAGCAAAACCTGGGCGGAGGACATCTGGACCCGCGACAAGCTCACCGGCGATTGGTGGGGGGGGCGTACGTACCTCTCCGACCACGGCATCGACATCGGCCTCAGGCTGTCGCTGTACGGGCAAAGGGTCGCGAGCGGTGGTGTCAACAAGAACGGCGAGTACGGCGGAACGATGGACTACCGGGTCAACGTTGAAGGGAAAAAGCTCTTCGGCTCTTGGGAAGGCTTGTCGTTCAACATGCATGCCAGAACGCGGTTTGGTCAAGATGTCAGCGCCGATGCGGGTGCCTTCGCGCTTGAGAACACGGGGATGCTAATGCCGGCTCCGGGTGACTACCACGATACGGACATCACCGGGCTCACCGTCAACCAGTCTTTTCCGTTCTTCGAGGGGCACCTCGGCCTCTTCACCCTCGGCAAGCTCGACATCCTCGATGCGGTGACCCTCTTCTTCCCCAACGTCGCCTACGGACAGGAAGGCTTCTTGAACGTCAACTCCATGGTCAGCGCCCTGCCGTGGTTCGGCGCCGTTCAAGGCCTCTCCTTGTATGGCGGCTGGCTGGCGACCATCAATAAAGAGTACCAGACCGGGGAGAGCGCAATCATCGTCACCGGCACGGAGAATGAGTCGACGTCGTGGGGCCACGTCCACGACTCGTTCGACGAGGGTGTCTGGATGGCCGCGTTCCACAGGTTCCTCTATAAACTGGGCGACAAGCCGGGCTACTTCATGGTCTTCGGCGGCGTCTCGACGAGGGATCAACCGTCCAACGAGAAGCACGACTTCGTCGTCATCCCCGGGCAGGGCATTAAGAGCACCGAGGAGAAAAAGCCCTGGGACATCGCCCTCTATCTCAGCCAGGACTTCTGGCAGGCGGAGGGAGACCCCAAGCGGAAGGCCACGATCCTCATCGGTGGGACTATGGGCCCGGATAATCCGCAGTTTGCGCAATACAACTTTTTCGCTAACGTCGAGGCGTTCGGTCCCATGAAGTCACGCCCGCATGACCGGATGGGAGTGGCCGGCTGGAAAAACTGGCTCTCCGACAATTTCAGGGATCTGGTGTCTCCGGTGATCGAGCTCCGCGATACGTGGGGCTTCGAGCTCTACTACAACATCGCGATCAACCAGTGGGTCCACCTGTCACCGGACCTTCAGTTCATCCAGAACGAGAGGAAGGGAGATGACCTTGCGGTCATTCCCGGTGTCCGGCTCGTCATGGATTTCTGATCCAGGCGTATGAGTTACTCTATCAGCGTGTCTTCCAGTGTAAGAAAAAATCCACTAAATCTACCGGCTTCCATTGACATACTCTCTCAAGGTCTTACGTTTCAAGTAATGTTCACGATCAAGATTATTGAGGTTTTCTTAACTGCTATGTCAGTCAACTAAAGGGGTATAAACCGCGTAGCAGTATTACAACAAATGGGAGGGAAGAAGATGCAAAGGAGATGTGAAGCTATAGCTAGACCCATTGATTTTTTGTATTTAATAACTCTTATTGTCTTGCTCGTAGCTGCCGCGACCTGGCTAGCCGGTCCGGCAGTCGCTCAAGCGGCAAAAAAGCCCAACATCGTCGTGATCATGGGCGACGACATCGGCATGTGGAACATCGGTGCCTACCACCGCGGCATGATGGCGGGGACCACCCCCAACATCGACAAGCTGGCGGCCGAAGGCGCCATCTTCACCGATTACTACGCCGAGGCGAGTTGTACGGCCGGCCGGGCAAGCTTCATTACCGGCGAATTGCCGATCCGCACCGGCCTCACCACCGTGGGGCAGGCCGGTGCCACGGTCGGGATGCCGGATGCGGCACCCACCATTGCCACCGTGCTGAAGGATATGGGTTACGCGACCGGGCAATTCGGCAAGAACCACTTGGGCGACCGCAACGAGTTTCTGCCCACCTTGCACGGCTTCGACGAGTTCTTCGGCTACCTCTACCACCTCGACGCCATGCAGGACCCGTTCAACAAAACCTATCCGCCGGAGTTGAAAGACAAGGTCGGTCCGCGAAACCTCCTGCACAGCTGGGCCACAGATAAAGACGACCCGACGAAGGACCCGCGCTGGGGCAAGGTCGGCAAGCAGAAGATTGTGGATGAAGGTCCGCTGCCGCCTCACCCCACCAAGGGCATCAAGTACGACATGGAAACGGTGGATGACCATATCCTGAAGTTCTCCACCGATTTCATGGAAAAGGCTCAGAAGGACGGCAAGCCCTTCTTTGTCTGGCTGAACCCGACGCGGATGCACGTCTTTACGCACCTGTCGCCCAAGTACCAGGACAAGATGACGCCCGAGAACGGCTGGTCGATCCAGGAAGCCGGCATGGGACAGTTCGATGACATCATCGGCAGTGTCATGCAGAAGCTCGACGAGATGGGCGTGGCCGACAACACGATCATCGTCATAACAACCGACAACGGCACAGAGCTCTTCACCTGGCCCGATGGCGGCACGACTCCGTTTAAGGGCTCCAAGGGCATGGGGACCGAGGGCGGCTTCCGCGTGCCGTGCGTCATTCGCTGGCCGGGCAAGGTGAAGCCGAACCAGGTCATCAACGGTGTAATGTCGGGCATGGACTGGCTACCGACATTCGTCGCTGCCGCAGGCAATCCGAAAATCGGCGAGCAACTGCTGAAAGGCAAGAAACTGGGCGGCAAAACCTACAAGGTG